>JBDLJZ010000007.1:0-30123 GCA_039714095.1 Nanobdellota archaeon
GATAAAGAATTTGAAAATATAAAAAATGTTGAATTTGTAAAAAAAGAATAAAAAAATTATCTTTTTGTATATAATTTATTCTTCATCATTTGTTAATTCCCCAAAACCAAAACCTTTAAATAATGTTACTACTTGATAATTGTACATAAAATGAAGACACTAAAAACAATATTGTTAGGAATAACGGCTGCTACATTAATTGCAGGTTGTGATTCTGGAGGTGGAGGTTCTGATAAAACAAAACCGCCTGTTAATAATCCTCCTGTTATAAGTTCTGTTGTATGTCCTGCCGAGATAAACGAGAGTGAGCAAGGAGTTTGTCAAATTAATGCTTATGATTCTGAAGGAAGTTTATTGAGTTATTCTGCGGATAAAGATTGGAATTATAGTTTTAATGCAAATGGGGAAGGGACATTTACCGCTCCAGAGGTTCCAAGTAATACAAATTATGATTTAGAATTTGAAGTTTGTGATGACAAAAATGCGTGTACAACAGCGAGTACAAGTATACTTGTTAAGAATGTTGAAGAGCCTCCAATTGACCCACCTGTTGAGAATGTTTTGCCTACTTTTGACAGATTTGTATTCTCTAATGGTTCAACCCACGATGACACAAACATCTTGCAGTTGAGAAGGAAAAATACTGAAGGAACAATTGAAGCAACAGACCTGAATGGAGACAACATTTATTATGAAATGTTTGTGAATGGAGATTTGACACGGGATTATCTTAATGGAAAAAATTTTGGAATTATTCCAACTGCTTCAGACAGTACTAGTGATGTTGAACATTTAGGAGATGTTACTTTAAGACTTTGCGATGAACAGAACTTTGATTTTGGAACAAATACATGCACCAATTATAATGAAAAGACTTTTGCTTATGGGGAAATAAATCCTGTTCAAGCAACTTCAAGTTTGGGGTTCAACGAAAATGGGACTTATTATTTAATTTCTGATGCTACAAGTGTTGGAAGTTTTTTGAATAGGGCAGAAATATATCTTGATAGTGTCTATAAAGGAGACGTAGATTTTGTTGGAGATAATACTTATGCTGGAGGATTTGATAGTATAAATTTTCCTATAGAAAATAGAGAAAATATAGCTGAGACATATTGGTTTAATGATACTGGTGATGAGGGGGATGTTGTTAAGAGGTTTACTCCTGCGAGTGAAAGTGAATGGAGAACTATAATGAGAGAAAGGTTAGCGGATTGGGGATTTGTTGAGGGGGTTGGAAGTTACCTAGAAGAAAACATAATAGCCGTAGATGGAAATGATAATCCAGGATGTGCAATACCTTCAGGAACAACCGAATATATTACTCCTGACTTTACAATATTTTCAAATGGAAATCTTGCAACAGCAAACTACACAAGTCCAACAGATAATAAAACAACTGATTTAGAAGATTATAACAAACTAAAGTATTGTGGAAATATAAATAATGATTTACAGATGACAATGTATCCTGCCTATGAGATTTATAACAGGATTGATGAATTCCACGATTTAGGATTTACTTTTGAAGAATAATCTAAAGAACAACTTCTGGGCCAAATTTATTCCAAGTAATACTTAAATCCATAAAATCAATCTCTCCAAATTTGTTTAAATTAACTTTTCCCTTTCCAGTTAAGTATTTGAATATCTCCATAACTTGAATATTTGCTATGGCACCTGCAATTGGTCCTAAGTTCCCAGTTGTTTCTATATCTTTTATTTTTTCAAGATTGCTTAATCTATCATTTCTTTTTTGATATTCTAAAAAATCCCTAAATTTTAATGTTTTCTCAGGGATAATAATTGGACCTATCATCCCCAAATGAAGATTATACCCTCCAGATACAAGATAAGGTATCCCAAATTTAGTGGCATAAACATCAATTATTTCAGAGGTTTCTTGAACAGAAGGAGTGTCTGCACAATTTACAATAAAATCTGAATCTTGAACAATCTCTTCTAGATTTTCATTTGGAGATATAAATTTTTTATATGTTCTAATAGAAACATCAGGCAATTTATTTTGTATTACATCAACTTTATATTTTCCGACATCATCCTCTGTAAAAAATAATTGTCTATTTAGATTTGATAGCTCAATCTTATCAGGGTCGCATATTGTTATTTTATTAACTCCAATTTGTGCCAACCCATTAACAATCCAACTTCCAATACCTCCTACTCCAAACACATTGACTTGAGTATCTTTTATTTTTTTATGCAAATGCAAGGTCTCTGAATATGAAGAAGTAAATTCATCTAAAAACTCTATTTGTTTTTTAAATTTTGTATCTTGATTAGATTCATTAAAAATCCTTAAGATCTTTTTACTTTCCATAGCATTAACGCATTGAAGAATATCTTTGCTATTATAATCTTTTGATAATTTTTCGATTAAATCCCCATATTTTTTCTTGCCATTAATCAAACAATCAATTGTATCTTTTACTAGATTATCTACTTGAAAAGTTAAAACTTCTCTGCTTCCTGTAAGAATAAAATTATATACATCTTTCTTTTCTTTCATAATGTATAAAGAAGGTTTTAATTTTATGTACTTATCCATTTTGTTTAGAGATTATCTTTATTTCAAAGGTTACTTTATCTATTGAAAAGTTTTCTGGAGGTTCAAAAAGTTGTTCGCTTTCATATGCAGGATAAATTATTAAATAAGTATCAAGATTTAAATTTAACAAAGGGGAATCCTTTCTCAAATGAAAAGCTCCTGTTGTTGCCAAAACTTTTTTTCCATTTTGAACCAAATCAGCAATCTTTGCTTTTTGTGCATTTTCTCTATTCAATAAAATTTCTTCTTCAATTTTTATATCCTCGTCAGTAATTTTAGCTTTTTTTAGAAAATCTTTATTTTTTCTACACATATTTTTAATATCACTTCCAATTATTGGAAGGTTATACTTATGTGCGAGATTAATAGTATTTTTTAATTCTCCAAATTTAGAAATCACTGAGAAGTCTTTATTTTCTGATTGTTCTAAAAAAGAGATTTGTTCTGCAGGATTAGTAAGTTCTGTATCCTCTAACATTTCATAAAGAAATACATTAGGATGAAATAATTTTATTATCTCTTCTTGAATTAAATTATCATCAAGAAAAGAGTGAGTTTCTCCAAAAATTATTAAATTTATTTTTTTATTCTTCAATATCTCTGATAATTCTTTTTTTAATTTTTTAATCATTTTATTAAATTTCTTATATAACTTTTCATTTTATTATTATAAATGCTTAATATATCTTTCCCAGAAGGGTCTAAAAAGTTTAAGATATTTCCAGCAGAAGTTAATTCATTATCAATATAATCTACTGTTTTTTTAAGAGAGTCAGAACCTAAAAAATAATCTCTTACTTTTTCTGGAGATAAATCAAATATTGTTTTATTTTCATTAGTTAAATAAGATAAAGGAATTGTAGTTTTAGGATTTTTTATATCTTCCAAAAAAATTAAATCTATCAAATCATCAATTGTTGAAATTGAATTTCCCATTGCTCTTGCTAAAGTTTGCATATCGTTATCTCCTTTGCAAAGTAATGCTATTTTCTTAGAAGGAATTCCTGCAAGGATATTTTGCAATAAAATTGCCTTTGAAGGAGAAAGTATCTTATTTGAATTTCTTAACTTATCAGCACTAAGAGTTAAATTATATTGCTCCTGTGAAATATCTATTGCATTAGGAATAAATTTTTCTAATTTTCTTGATAACTCCAGATAAATATCTTCACAAGTTTTCTTAATATTTAGTGTGTTCTCAAGACCGTATACTTTTAGCACTGTTGGCTCACCTGCCCTCATCAGATGAGAATCTTCTATCTGATCATATAATGATACAGCAAATGTTTGAAAAGATTCTAATGGAACAACTAAATTTTTTAGATATTCTTTATCTCCTAATTCACAAAAAGAATTAGCAAGAATCTCAGGTATACATATTTGTTTTAGATAATCATTAACAAAAATAGGAAACTTACAACTATTAGATAAGCCAAAAAGTTGCTTTTTTAAATTTAAAAAAAATAAAGAAATATCTTTTGATGATTTGATAATTGAATCATCTGCCCAAGTTTTAGGATGATATTTATTATTACATCCAATATTTGATACTTGTTCCACCATCATACTTAGCAGATTCCAAAAGTTTTAAACCTTGGTAATCCATAGGTTTAATTTCAACGGCTCTTTCTTTTACAACCTCTCTTGAAACCTCCTTAGCTATTTTTTCGATGTTTTCCATAATTTATCTTGTAAAAGCAATTATTTAAATATTTCTGTTCTATAATTTAAGTTTAAATTCTTTAAATTGGATAACAAGTATTTGTTGATGGAAAGCAATTATACCCGCTCAAATGCACACAATCCCCTCCACAACCAACCACACTATCACATTCCTCCCCACCATCAACAACCCCATTACCACACAACTGACAAACATTACTCACACAAACTTCCCCCGCTCCAACATCACAATCACTATCCAAAGTACAAGTTGCCACGCAAGTATTCACTTCACAAACCTCAGGTAAAACACAAGTATCTGGGCAAGTTCCTCCGCAACCGTCGTCGCCGCAATCTTTTCCAGTGCAATCAGGTGTGCACTCTGTTTGACAATTGCTGTCACAACCATCACCATTTACAATATTTGAGTCATCGCATTGTTCTCCTATATTAATAGTTCCATCGCCACATACTCCTACAATTAAAACAGGGTCGCAATTTAAATTTTCAATAATTTTTGCCTTGCCACAACTTACTAATTGCTTTTTGTTGTCCATTACCTGATAACGTATTGGGATAACTTCTATTGAGTATAATTTTTTTGTGTAATTGAACTTTCCTAATCTATCGTCGTCGCCAGGATTAAAATAATTCTTGACTTCGCCCCCTACATCTGGAATAAAACTAATTACATTGTTTATAACTTGGCCTCCAGTTACAAAATGATCTGACAAATCAACTGCTGCGAGTTCCTGATCTTCTCTGTCTGTGGCGTGTATAAAATACCCTCCGACGTCAAATCGTCCATTGTTTCTGATGTTTATTCTTAACTCATAAGTGTTGTCAAGTAATTTTGTACAAGTTGAATCTGTGATAAAAATAGAAACTCCGTCAGGACAATCAATTGCATCTTTCGGGACATATGATTTCATCCACTGGTAGACAATTGCACTCATAACTACTGCACTTGTAATTAAAAGTATGTAACCAATCATTATGCTAATTCCTTTTTTGTTCCAAGAAAATTTTACCACACTCATAAATAAAAAAAGAGGTTTGTGTTTAATAAAGTTTTTGTGGAAAGTAAAAAAGAATAAACTTTTAAATATATGAAAATTTAAAAGAGTAATTAAAATGTATAATATTAATGTGATTATTGAAGAGGAGGGGGATGAAGGATTTTCAATCTTTAGTCCGGACATAAATGTTACTTCTAATGGTGAATCAATAAAAAAAGCAAAAAATAATTTTATAAAAGCATTGCAGTTTCATTTAGAGTGTGCTCCAGATGAAATTGAAAAAATAAAACAAAAAACAAGTTGCTTAATTACGACATTATCTATAACAAATCCTCTCGAGAAATCCCTGTTACACGCTCAATAGTTTTAATATTTCCTTTTAACATTTTTGGAGACACAACAGTTAAAGTTTTATTTCCCTTTCTTAAAAAATGGTGACTTCCTTTGCTTCTTACTAATTCCCATCCAAATTTATTAACTAATTTCTTGATGACTTTTCTTCCATCAACTCTATTTGGAATTTTCATAAAAATATTAAATTAATATAGTATTTAAAATAATTTATCTTTAGAAAATATTACTGTCTCTTTCATTAATTAAAAAAAAGTTTATGTTAATAAAATTTTGTTAGTTTTATTTAGAAGTTGTGGTATGAACTTCCTCTCCAACTTCCTGTGAGATTACAAAATAGAAATTTTCTCCAGGTTTTAACTCAATCTCATATTCTCTATTTTTAAACCTAATTTTAGTTATTTTTTTCCCACTATTAGTCTCAATTTCTATATCAGAAGAACTTTTATTTGAAACTCTTTTTCTTGTTGTTGTTTTAGAACCTGCATAATCCACTTCTCCCAAAATAACTTCTTCATAATTTATTACAGTTACACTATCATCTTCAGGATTTCCAAACACAAAAGATAGTTCTTTATCTTCTCCTATATATTCAGAATAATTACTTGCAAAATTATTTAGTAAAGTATCTAAATCTTCAACAGCATTATAAGCCCCATAGTCAAGCACATTTGTACTTTCAATGTCTAGTTCTTCACCAAGGTCAAAAATTTTTACTTCGCTTGTTTTTGTATAAGTTGATACTGCAGAAAATCCAATAATTATTGAAATTATAATAATTGCAGAGAGTAAATAAAATTGTCCTTTTTTATCACTTCTTTTTATCATAAATTATTAAAGGAAAATTCTATTTATTAATTTAATGTTTTTTAGTTGATATATTAATTTAAGTAGACAGAGTAAGTTGCTCAAAAATTGCCAGAAAGCTACCTTTGTTTTTCCTCGGTTCTGCAACCTGTTAAGCATTCCAATAAATGTTTAGAGCTGCTCGGTTCCCCGTCTGACTCAGTTCGCATCTACGAAATCAAAACAGACAAAACGTCAACGTCCAAACAAAGACTCTCTAACGCATTTATCACGCCTTACTCGTAGTCTGCCATAAAGTCCGTTTGCAAATAGCGGAGGACTAACCCGCTGACCTAGTCTACAAAAATATAGAGAATAGAAGGTTTAAATTGTTGTCGGTTAGTGACTTTTTCAAAATTATTAATCATTTGTAACATTATACAATGCTTGAGCAACTTCACTTGTAATTTCTGAATATTCAGAACCATCATTTTCCAACCAACCATCTAAACCCTTGTAACCAAAATTATCTCTTAAATATAACGCAGCCTTTTTTTTAGACTCTATAGAACCAACAGCATGAAATACCATTAAAGCATAAGCTGTTTCTTGAACAGGTTCTGGGCCCCACGGACTTATATTTGTAAAAGAACCATTTGCATTTTGTCTTGCAACTAATTTTTCTAAAGTTGAATTATAATCTAACCCTGCATTTTTCAAACCAAGAATTCCTGCACTTAATCCAATTTCATAATAATCAATTGTGTTGTCAAATCCTGCCTGAGACATATAAGAATTAATTTCATTTGCAATATTATTTGCAAAAGGGGTTTGCCCTGTCTTTTGTGCGAACTCAACAAAATGATATAAATCCCAAACAGCAATTCCTGTTGGGTAAGTACTCCAACTTCTTATTACAGATTCTGCCTCAACCAATTCTGCAGGTGTGCATCCTGGCAATCCATCACCATCGCAAATAGGATTTGAAATGTCTTTCCAATATGTTATATCATTCTCAAGATGCTCCATTTTAGTTTTTGCAAAATTAGAATAAGTTTCATTTCCACTTAATTCAGATAGGTGTTGTAAGAAAACCATATTAAAAGCATTAAAATGTTGCTCAATTGAAAGGGCCTCTAATCCAGTTATTATATAATCTCCAGAAGTTTTTGCAGCATCTAAATATCTAGAATCTCCTGAAAGTTTATATGCATCTAATAATCCTTGTGCTGTAACACCTGTAATATTTAGATATGTGTATTCTGTGGGTCCTGTTGTATCAGTAACATCCCAGTCCCATGAACCATTTGCATTCTGTAAATTAATTAATCTATCGCAGCTCTTGTAACAATTCTTGGAATTGTTAAATCTTTTACTTTTAAATTATAGCTTTGTTGGACAGAATCGTCTCCATCAAAAACATTAATTGTTAAAGGATGAGAACTATTAAAATCAACTTCAGGTGCCACTCCACTGAGTTCTCTTGTTTCTGAATTTATTGAAAGCCATTCTGGACTCTCAATTAGAGAAAGTTCTAATGTGTCATTCTCATCTTCATCTTTTATAATAATCGGATATCTATATTGTTCTCCTTCATTAACTTCTATAACTGGCTCCGAGGTTATCATAGGAGGATGATTAGAATGTTTGGGATTATCAAGACAACCTGCAAAAATAATACTTGTAGCACAAAGAATCCTAATTAACCCTCTTTTTGAATACATAAAATATTAAGGTTTCAAATTTTATAAATCTTCCTCATCTTAATAATTCTTGAATAAAATCAATCCATAATTTTCATCCCTAAGAAATAAAGTGTCTCCTGATTTTGTCCAGACATAAGTTTTCCTATCCCAAAATAATTTATCCCTTGTGTTTGTTCCTTCTTCAACTAAAATTTCAACAGATTTTTCAGAAGATAAAATAAATTCTGGAAAAATAAATTTTTTTCTGCCCTCGTCTTTAATTTGCCAATCTGTTAAATCGCAATCAAAAGAACACTTATTGTAAAATATTATTTTTTGATTTTTGTAATCAAAATTTTTTAAGGTGACACATTCTGCACATTTGTCTTTTGATTTTTTGCAAATGTTCAAATTGTCTTCTGTGCATTTTTTCCAACTGTTTTGAAATTCAGAATAATATTTTTGTTTTCCCTCAGGAAAATAAGGATTAGCAAATCCGTTTTTTACAATTGCTAAATTCACATTTTCATTTTTTAAAAAAAGATAAGCTAAAGTTCTGCCATACAAATCTTGTTTTGTAGATTCTAATTTAATTGTTTTATTTAAAATTAATTTTTCTAAAAACTCTTTTGCTTCGTTAAAGTAAGGTTCTCCTTTTTCTGGTGAATTAATTCCAAGTAATCTTATTGATTTATTGTTTGCTTTGATTGTATCTCCATCAATCACACGTTGAATTTTTATTTTTTCTGACTCATCTAAAAAACCAACTACAAATGAATCCAAAGTTTTGTAATTTATAGAAAATAATATTATTATTAAGAAGAAAAATAAAATATATTGTTTTTGTTTTGAACTCATAGTTTTAAATAATAATTATGTTTTTTAATTTAATGTTGTCATTTAATGAAAAATGTTATGCTGTTTTAAGAAAAGTTCCTAAAGGGAAAGTGACGACTTATAAAGAAATTGCGCGCGCTTTGAATTCAAAAGCTTATCGTGCTGTTGGCAGTGCAATGAACAAAAATCCCTATAATCCTGAAGTTCCGTGTCACAGAGTTGTAAAAAGTAATGGTGAAGTTGGAGGATTTGCAAGAGGACAAAAAAAGAAAATTGAAATGCTTAGAAGGGAAGGAATTGAAATTGTCGCACCACAGGCGTATACTCAAGGGGCACGAGAACCTCTACGAGTCCCTGAACCAAGTAGGTCTGAAAGAAAATCTTCAACAACACTCAAAAGTGTACTCCGAGAAAAAAAAGATTTTTCTACAAAGGGCAAGATTTATACTAAGGGCAAAGAAAAAATTAATTTAAAAAAATATTTGTATAAATTTTAAAGAATATAAGTGTAGGGAAAGTAGAAATCCGAAGATTTCAAAGAAATACCGAAGTATTTCAGCAAAAACCGAAGTTTTTGTTCCCTACAAGAAAGTATAATATTTTTGATTATTTAAAGGTAACGCACTACTAAAATTTACAACACAAAAAAATTATCTAATTTTTGCTACTCGTTTTAGGTAATCTTAATTGCAATTTTTAAGTTACTATGAATCTATAAATACTTTCTAAGATTTATTCATATATGCAAATGATGCAACAACTTAGGGAAGAATTATATCAAGTGGCTCAAAGAAAATTGAACCTTGAAAAAGAGGTTATTTCTTTGAATAAATTTATAAGGACTTTGAAGAAAGAACTTGTACAACGAATGCCTGGTGCTTAACTATTTCTTTTATTTTTTATTTTTTGGAAAAATTTATGATAAATAAAATATTTTCTCTTTTATAAAATAAACTGGGAGATAAACATCAAAATAAATTTCTCCCAGTTTTATGTGATATCTTTAAAGAAAGACTTAATTTGCATAAGCACAATCTCCATTATATCCTTGTTCTCCAGAATACATTCCTTGTCTATTCATTCCAGAGCCGTCTTTTAAACCAACTCCTTTTCCAATCATTCTTCCTTGGCCAAGACCAAGCTCTGCTCTAAGTTCGTGTGCAAGCTCCATGTTTCCATTTTCCATTGCCTCGTGTGCCTCAACAAAAACTTCAAAATTTTCTTCAGTTACAATATCTAAAATTCTTGGATGTCTTCCACTCTCAGTCATTAAAACTACCCAAGCATCATAGTCGCCTGTTTCAAAAATTTCTTCCATGGCTTCATGTCTATCTTCTGAATAATATGGCCCTTTAACATTAGAATCTCCTTGATAAGCAAAAACCATACTCATACCTAAAAGAGCAACAATTCCTAAAATTCCAAGACTTGCAAAAGTTTTAGTTGTGTTTTTTTTCTTTGTCATTTGTTTTACCTCCTATAATTTATTTAATTAATTAAAATTAAATTTCTTTATAAGAAAGGTGGACTTGAAATCCTGTTTTATTTTTTGAGATTAATCTTGGATGAGAATTAAACATACTCCGTAATAATTAAAAACTAACTTTTTCTTTCATATTCATATGCGGGGGTGCCGGAGGAACTCAAGCCCCAACTCAAATCAGGGGCGACACGGAAGTTCGTTGAAACTTTCGGGTCAAACGTTTTCCCACTCCGCCTATAAACAATTATGCGAGGGTGCCGGAGTGGTCAAACGGGCAGCCCTTAAGAGGCTGTAGCTTAGTGCTTACGCAGGTTCGAATCCTGTCCCTCGCATCACACCACAGGCGTACCCCGAAAAATCTTTTTCAAAGATTTTTACTGGGGCAATAATTTTATAAAGTAAATTCTTTACAATTATTTATTCTAAAATGGCAGAAAATGATATTGCAAAATTAATGAAACAGCAAGATAAAATTAGAAACATAGCGATTGCAGCGCATATTGATCACGGGAAAACTACTTTTTCTGATAATCTTTTGGCTGGTGCGGGAATGCTTTCTGAAGAGACTGCTGGAAAACAAAGGGCTTTAGATTTTCACGAAGATGAAACTGAAAGAGGAATTACAATTGATTCAGCCTCGGTTTCAATGATTCATAAAATTGGTGGAGAGGATTATTTAATTAATTTAATTGACACGCCAGGGCATGTTGATTTTGGAGGAGATGTAACTCGTGCAATGAGAGCAGTTGATGGGTGTGTTGTTTTATCTTGTGCTGTTGAGGGTGTAATGCCACAGACAGAAACTGTTTTGCGTCAGGCTTTAAAAGAATTAGTAAAGCCAGTTTTATTTATTAACAAAGTTGATAGATTGATTAAGGAAGTTAAATTGACTCCTGAAGATATGCAAGCTAAATTCATTAAAATTATTGAACATGTTAACAAACTAATTGGAGAGATTGCACCAGAAGGCTACAAGGAAAAATGGAAAGTTGGAGTGGGTGAAGGAACAGTCGCTTTTGGCTCTGCGTTTCATAATTGGGCTTTAAGTTTTCAATATATGAAAGAAAAAGGAATTACATTCAAAGATGTTATTGATGCTTATGAAAATGATAATTATAAAGAATTAGCAAAAAAGGCGCCACTTCACGAAGTTGTTTTAGGCATGAGTATTGAACATCATCCAAATCCAAAAGATGCGCAAAAATATAGAATTCCAAAAATCTGGCATGGAGATATTGAATCAGATATTGGAAAGGACTTGATTAATTGTAATATTAATGGAGAGCCTGCCTTTGTTCCGATTAAAATTGTGGTGGATAAACATGCAGGAGAAGTTGCTGCTGGAAGATTATTTTCTGGAACAATAAAACAAGGGGACGAGGTTAGACTTACTCTGGCAAAAACCAATACAAGAGTGCAGCAGGTTTCAGTTTACAAAGGTGCGCAGAGAGTTATAGTTGATGAAGTAACTGCAGGAAATATTGTTGGAATTGTCGGACTTAGAGATGTTGTTGCAGGAGAGACTGTGAGCAAAAACGAGATAGAACCTTTTGAGGCGATTACACATTTATTTGACCCTGTTGTTACAAAATCTATTGAAGCTACTAAAGCTGCTGATTTGCCAAAATTAGTTGAAGTATTACGACAAATTGGTAAAGAAGATCCATCGCTAAAAATTGAAATTAATGAGCAGACCGGAGAGAGTTTAATGTCTGGGATGGGGGAATTACATTTAGAAATTATTGAAAATAGAATCAAATCTGAAAAAGGTTTAGATGTTAAAACTTCGCCTCCGATTATTGTTTATAGAGAGACTGTTGCAAAAGAGTCGGACAAAGCGTATGAAGGAAGAAGTCCAAACAAGCATAATAGTTTTTACATTGAAGTCGCTCCATTAGAGGAGGAAATTTATGAAGCAATTCAGAAAGGGGACTTGCCAGAAGGGAGAATTAAAAAGAAAAACGAGGTTGTTGCCAGTGTGCTGACTGGGATTGGATGGTCTGGTGATGAAATTAGAAATGTTAGAGATATTTACAAGGGAAATATGTTTTTAGATAAAACACGGGGAGAAGTTCACATTGGTGAAGTTATTGAAATGGTAATGGATGCGTTTGAGAATGTTATGAAACAAGGGCCTTTGGCTCGTGAACCATGTATGAAAATGCAGGTTTCATTAATTGATATTAGACTTCATGAGGATGCTATTCATCGTGGGCCTGCACAAGTTTATCCTGCTGTAAGGGACGGTATTAAAGGTGCTATGCAAACTGCTAATAAAACTATTTTAGAGCCACTTCAAATTCATGTTATTGATATGCCTGATAAATTTATGGGGGCGATAACAAAACTTATTGGTGGGAAAAGAGGACAGATGATTGATATGAGACAAGAAGGGGTTAATGCAGAAATGGAAGCAAAACTTCCTGTTGCAGAGATGATGGGTTGGAGTTCAGATTTAAGAAGTGCAACAGAAGGACGTGGAACATCTTCTTTGAAAGACCAGTTATTTGAAAAAATTCCTGCTTCAATACAAACAGATGTTATTAAGAAAATTCGGGATAGAAAAGGTTTGGCGGAGAATCAATAGTTATTTTCCCGAAGACAAACAATTCAAATTTATATTTTTTCTCTTACCGAAATATTTATAAATATAAATTTTTTAAACTAATCTATGGCAAAAGAAAAACCAAATATGAATGTTGTGTTCGTGGGACATGTTGATGCTGGAAAGTCAACAATTGTAGGTAGAACAATGTTTGATGGTGGTGCGGTTTCTGAACAAGAAATGAAGAAACTTAGAGAAGAGGCTGAAAAACACGGTAAAGCAGGTTTTGAGTTTGCTTATGTTATGGATAATATTAAAGAGGAAAGAGAAAGAGGGGTTACTATTGATTTGTCTTATAAGAAATTAATGAGTCAAAAGTTTGAAATCACAATTATTGACGCACCAGGACACAGAGACTTTGTTAAGAATATGATTACTGGTGCTTCACAAGCAGATTCTGCTTTTTTAGTTATTGCAGCTCCTAGTGGTGTTCAACCTCAAACTACTGAACATTTATGGTTGCTTAGAACTATGGGTGTAAAAAATATTGCAATCGCTGTAAATAAAATGGACTCAGTAGAATATGCTGAAGATAAATTCAATAAAGTTAAAGAAGATGTTGGAAAATTATTACAAGGTGTAGGAATTAATCCTGAAACAACTACTTTTGTTGCTTGTTCTGGTTTAATAGGAGATAATGTTGTTAATAAATCAGACAAAATGTCATGGTACAAAGGACCAACAATTATGGAACAATTTGATAATTTTCCTGCTCCAGAATCACCAACAAATTTACCTATGAGAATGCCTGTTCAAGATGTTTATGAAATTACAGGTATTGGAACTGTGCCTGTTGGAAAGATTGAAACAGGAATTATGAAATCTGGTATGAAAGTTAAAATTCTTCCAGGTAGAACAGGAACTGGTATTGAAGGGGAGATTAAAACTGTTGAAGCCCATCATGAAATTTTACCTCAAGCAGAAGCAGGAGATAATGTTGGAACAAACATTAGAGGAGTAGGTAAGAAAGATATTGCAAGAGGGGATGTTATTTGTGACGCTGCGGCACCTTGTCCAGTTGTTGAAGAATTCATTGCAACAATTACAATAATTAATCATCCTACTGTATTAGCTAAAGGATATACACCTGTTTTCCATGTTCATACTGCTCAAGTTCCTTGTCAATTTGTTGAATTGATTGCTCAAATTGATCCAAGAACAGGTGAAACTATTAAAGAGAATCCGGATTTCTTAAAGAATGGAGATACAGCAAAAGTTAAGATTAAACCTGCTGGAAATTTATGTATTGAAACTCAAGGTGAAAATGCATTTATGAGTAGATTTGCAGTAAGAGATGCTGGTGTTACTGTTGCTGCTGGAATGTGTACAGAAATTACTAAGAAAAAATAGGGCTTTTAAAATTCTTTAGATTTTAATTAAACTTTTTTAGAAAAATGGAAAATTTATATAAACAATTATTGGAAAAAGGTCTTTTAATAGAACATAAATGTGGAATTGCGTTTTGTGATACGTTTGGTTTACCTTATAAAAATGAACAAATTTTAAAGGAAATTCCAAAAACCTCAACAAATACTTTAAAAAAATATGGTGCCAGATTAAAAACTTATTTAGGTTTGAAAGGAATGCTAGATTGATAATTCTTATATAGTTTATTCAATTAATTATTCTATGCTAAATAAGAATATGTCTAAGTCAGATATTGAGAAATTTCTGATTTCTAAAGGCAATTTTATCAAAGTAGATTATTTAACAAGATTTCTTAAAGAAGATATTCCAATAGATATGAAAAAATTTGTTTATTCTAAACTTGCAGAAACTTATCAAGTTATGAAATTATTTGGAGATGCTGCAGAAATTTTTAAGAGTCTTTCAATTCTGTCTATGACTTTTACTGAAAAAAGAAAAAATTATATCAAAGGATGCAAATTATATATTCGGGCTGGAAATTTTAACAAAGCTGAGGAATTCCTACAAAAAGCAATGTCTCAATCAAATTCTATTGAGAAAAAAGAAATTTATGAGGAGATAAAAAATTTTTATAAAAAAGTTGCAGAAATTTATGAGAGAAATTTAAAGAGAAATTCTGCCTCAAGAGTATATGAAAAAATTCTGGAAATGAGAATTAGTGATTTTGAAAGAAAAGAAATAAGAGAAAAGTTGATTAAATTGTATGAAAAGCTGGGGAAAAAGATTAGTTTTGATAATATATAATCTTAAAAAAGGTTTATATTTCTAATTTTATGTCGGAAAAGAAAAAATTAAGTAAATTAAAAAAAATTGCTCTTTTAGGAGCAAGTTTTTGTTTATTAGGTTCTAATTTATTTGCTGAAGAAAGAGAATATAAATTTAATATTTATTGGAGCATATTTGGAGGTTCGTGGCATCTTGAAAAAAATGATTTAACAGAAGAAAATAATAATATTTATGGAATAGGAATAAGTATGGGTAAAAATTTAGATTTATTCATTAAACATGCCGATAGAAATTCTAATGGACATCCTTCAAATTTTTTAGGATTTAACTATAGATTTTTTTGTACAGAAAGTTCTTTGGATTTTTGTTTGGGAGGAAGTGGGGGAGCTCTAGATGGATATGAAAATGTGAGAGAAGATAAAGGGCATTTTCCAGTATTAGCTTTTTATGGAGGAATTAGATATAAAAATTTTGGAATTGACTTAAATATTCCTCCAATTCAACCTCTGGAATTTGTCTGGACGTGGAAGACAGGAATTAAGTTTTAAAGGCAAAATTTAAAAAGTTAATATATTAAAGATTAACAGAGAAATATCTTTATTCCTCATTCACTATTACATTCACTTAGAGTCTGAAGAACAGATAGAGATATTTTTCTAGAAATCATAGATTTCAAAAAATTAAATGGAGAAAAGTAAAATGACGAAATTAAAATACAAGTATTTTTGCACGAGCCAATTTTATAGGAGTAAAATATGGCTAGATTGGAATACAAAGATTCCTGCACAAGCCACTTTAGGAGGAACAAAATGGCTAAAGTAAGTCCAGTATCAATAAAATATATGATACATGCAAATTTTAGTGCAGAAGGTGCACTTGAAAAGCCAGATGTAATTGGGGCGATTTTTGGGCAAACAGAAGGTTTGCTTGGGAATGATCTTGAAATGAGAGAATTGCAAAAAGAAGGAAAAATAGGAAGAATTGAAGTTGATTTAGAACGAAATGATAGAAGAACAGTTGGAAATATTCATATCCCAACAGCATTAGACCAATCTGAAACAACTTTGATTGCCGCGGCAGTTGAAACAATTGAAAGAATTGGCCCAAGTGATTCTCAAATTGAAGTTGAAAGAATTGAGGATGTTCGTGGAAGTAAAAGAGATTACATTATAGAAAGAGCTAAGAAACTTATGACGGGTATTGAAGGTTCTACTGACTCGCGTCAGATATCAAAAGAAATTAAGGAATCGCAAAAAATGGCTGACATACGAGAGTATGGTGATGAAAAACTGCCGTGTGGAGACATGTCTGGAAAGGAAATTATTGTTGTTGAGGGAAGAGCAGATGTTCTTAATTTGCTGAAAAGCGGTGTTAAAAATGCTATTGCGATGAATGGTACAAAACTTCCATCTGCAATTAAAGAATTAGGAAAAGAAAAAGAAATTACTCTTTTTGTTGATGGTGATAGGGGAGGAAAATTGATTATTCAAAATGTTACAGATAACGCAAATATAAGTTATATTGCAATTGCACCTGATGGAAAAGAAGTTGAGGAATTAACAGGAAAAGAAGTTTTAATGAATTTAAGAAAAAAAATTTCTGTTGGAGAGTATTTCAGGAAGAACCGAGGTCTTCCTGCCTCTTCTTCTTTTAAAAAAATAAATGAGCACCCAAGGGTGTACCCTGAAAAATCTTCGGAGAAGATTTTTACTAAGGGCAAATTAAAAGATGATGTTAAGATTACATTAAAGGAAATTTCAGAAGGAAATAAAGGAAGTGGAAAGGCTGTTTTGATTGATGAAGATTTTTCTGAAATAAAATCTGTTTCGGCGAAAGCGGTTAGTGGTTTTTTGAAAAAGAGTGATAAGAAACCAACAGGAATTATAATTGATGGAACGGCGACAAAAAATATTATTCAATCTGCAGAAGAAATTGGTGTTCAAGTTATTGTAGCAAGTAATTTTGGGACAACTGATACAAATATTAAGTTGTTGAGTTTATGATTTTGTTTTCTTTTTAATCTGCACTTTGTTATTTCATTTCTTATGTAGCTCCACTACACTGCAAAATAAAATGCCTCGTTCAAATCAAAAATCTAAACAAAATTGAGAATTAAGGAAAGGTGCGGGGAGCAATTATTAATGTTGATAAAGATAGAAATATTTTGTTTGTTAGAGTTTTTGATAAAAGAAAGATAATTTTCAATAAATTTAAATATCTCTTTTCTTAATTTATTCTATGAAAGGAGGAGAGGAACAAGTTTAAATATCTTGTTTGAAACTATTTAATATGGAACAAACAATGTCTGTAAAAGTAGAAGATATTGCTCAAATCAAGAGAGATGTTGAGCTTTTGAAAAATGTGCTTTTATCTGATGGGGAATTGAGTGATTGGGCAAAAGAAGCATTAGCTAAAGCAAGAGAAGAAAATGAAGATAGTTATGTTTCTCTTGAGGACTTATGAATTTTGAAATTAAATTTTCTATCCAAGCCACTAAATTTTTAAGAAGTTTATCAAAAGATATTTTAGACAGAATCAAAAATAAATTTAAGATTGTTTCCCAAGAACCATTTAGATATTTGGAACATTTTGAAGGAGAAGGATATAAACTAAGAATAGGGGATTTTAGAGCTATAACAGATGTTGACAAAAATAAAAGAATTTTATTTGTTAGGATTTTTGATAAAAGAGGGAGAATTTACAAATGAATAAAAGAGGGCAGACTGGGAAATTAATTATATTTTTTTTGGGAATAATTATTTTAATTGGAGCGATTTATTTTACATTTTTCTTTTCGTATTCTTGTGATAGCCTTGCATGTTTTCAAGCACATCAAAGAGAGTGTAGTAAAACTCATTTTGTGAATGACGCTGAAGATTCTATATGGGATTATAAAATTTTGGGTGAGGAAAATAAAGCGTGTGGAATTGAAGTAAAGGTTTTAAAAGTTAAACAAGGAAATGTGGATAGAAAAAGAATTGAAGGTAAAATGATGACTTGCTATTTGCCTTTGGGAGACGACACATCACCTGAAGTTGATATTGTAAATTGTCACGGACTTTTAAAAGAAGAACTACAAGAAATAATTATTGAAAAACTGCATTTATATGTTGTTGAAAATATTGGCGAGATAAGTGAAGAGCTGAAGAAAGCTGTGTAAAAACAATTATTAAATTCTATATGTTTATAAAAATATGAAATCAAAAATAAAATTTGGACCTGCTGGGCTTGGAGGAGTAAAAGAGGCGATTTCTAATTTGGAGAAGTATAAGAGTTTTGGATTTAGTGCGTGTGAAATTGCTTTTACCTATAGTGCTTATATTAAAAAAGAAGATGCTTTGAAAATTGGAAAGGTTGCGAAAGAGTTGGGTATTCAATTAAGTATTCATGCTCATTATTGGATTAATTTAAATTCTGAAGAAAAGGAAAAAGTTAGAAAAAGTAAAGAAAGAATTTTAAAATGTTGTGAGATTGGAAAATTTCTTGGAGCTAAAAAAGTTGTATTTCATCCGGGTTATTATGGTAAGAAAGAGAAGATTGAAACTTGTCAAAATATTAAAAGAGAAATTTTAGAATTGCAAAAAGAAATTAAGAAAAGAAATTATAAAATTAAACTTGCACCTGAAACAACTGGAAAAGTAAATGTGTTTGGAAGTATTGACGAAATAAAGTCACTTGTTGATGAGACAGGTTGTGGCTTTTGTATAGACTTTGCACATATCCTCGCGAGATACAAGAAATATATGTTTAAGGAAGTGTTTGAAAAATTCAAAGACAGCAAAGAATTTCATATTCATTTTTCTGGGATTGAGTATGGTGAAAAAGGGGAGAGAAGACATATAATGACACCGCATGAAGATTTGAAAAAGCTGATTGAAAATTTACCTAAAGACAAAGATATTACTATAATTAATGAAAGTCCTGACCCGATTGGAGGAAGTAAAATGGGGTTGACATTATAGATAAATAAGTTTCACAAAGTGTTACTAACAACCTGTGAATTTTTACTTCTCTAAAATTACTTAATTTTGTCGTCACCATAAAGTTTATAAAGTAATTCTGATAAAATTAACCACGGAAAAACAATGTTTTTCTGTGTAATTAAACATTAAAAATGAAGATGAAAACAAAAAACCTAATGGTTTTTTTCCTTGCAATTGTTAGTATGTTTGCTTTAGTTGCTACTGTAAGTGCCTACAATTTTGAAGAAGATAATGGATTAATTGACGTCCCATCAATTAAAATTGATGGTGTTGAAGTTAAAGCAGGTGACACTTTCCCTATAAGTGTTATTGCTGGAGATACTGTAACAGTTAGATTGTATTTCAATGCAAATGTAAGTGCTTCTAATGTAAGAGTAAAAGCTTCAATTGAAGGCGATAAAGTAGATGTTGATGAAAGAACTGAATCTTTTGATGTAGAAGAAGGAAGTAGATACAGTAAATCATTAACTTTAACTATCCCTTCAAATCTTAAAGATGATTTAAGTGAAGGATTGACTCTTGACTTAAAGGTTTGGAACGGAGATGAAAAGGATGAAATTACTAATATCTCTTTAAAAGTTCAAAGACCTACATACAATACTGATATCAAATCTGTATCTTTTAGTTCAACTGTTGAAGCTGGTGAAACTTTACCAGTAGATGTTGTTTTGAAAAACACAGGTTACAATGATTTAGATGATTTGTATGTTACTGTAAGCATCCCTGAATTAAGTGTTTCAAAGAAATCTTATTTCGGTGACTTAGTAGCTTTAGAAAACGATACAAAAGACGAAGATGATGAAGATACTGCAAGTGGAAGACTTTACCTTAATGTGCCATATGGTGCTGAAGCTGGAGTTTATACTCTTGAAGTAACTGTTTCAAACGATGATATGACTACTAACTATGCTAAGCAAATTATTGTTAATAACGAGTTTTCAGCTGGAGAAGTAATAAGAAATGGTGAAAGTTTACTTATTGTGAATCCAACTAATAAGTTGAAAGTTTACAATGTGGTTTTCCCAGAAAGCGAAAGCTATGTTACTGTATCTGCTGGAACAAGTAAGACAATCACAGTTAGCCCTTCAACAGATGAGTACACAGTTAGTGTATTAACTATGAGCGGCGAAGTTGTAGATGCTTTTACTTTCAGTTCTACTACTGAAGACAAAGCCTCAATTTCAGACCCTGTTGTTGTTTTAACAGTTATTTTAGCTATAGTATTTGTTGTATTATTAATCGTATTGATTGTATTGATTGGAAAGAAACCTGAGAAATCAGAAGATTTCGGCGAAAGCTATTACTAAACCCTTACTTTTTTTTATTTTTTTTATTCTTTTCTTTTTATTTTTTTATTGTCTGGCGGTAGCCAAATAAGATTATTTAAATATAAATTTTTATAAATAATATTTTGGTTAGGTTTTTATGGCAGATATTGAAACACTTGTAAGATTTCCGATTAGGGATTTAATTACTAAAACTATTAAGTTTATTACAGCAAATCGTACAAGAGGATATACAATAATAAACGCAGAAACAAGAGAACTTGCAAAATCTCCGACTGGGAATATCTATATAGATAATGGTCAAGAAGAACTTCTAAAAATATTTGATGAGAGCTTAAGCCCAGAGGAACAAAGAGATATTACCAAACAGACTTATATTGGAATGTATTTAAACGCGTTTCCTGACAAATCTGACGAAGAAGCAGAACAAGTTGTAGAAAATGCTCTGTGTAATATCGAAAAGAAGAATTTAATTAATGCTTCTACTGAAACTCTAAAAAGAGTTGATGGATTGTCTGGGGACGCAAAAGATAAATATCCTTTGGTTAAACAAATTGAAGAGAGGGATTATTTAATTGCTGGAAGGAAAGTTAAGGAGTATCACACTTGCCAACAATGCTTATCAGAACAAGAAGGGCAAGATATTATTCTTCCAAGAAAATTTTTACCCTCGGATATAAGAGAAAGTATTAATTACAGAAGAGCAATATTTTGTCGTAGTGGAAAATTGGGAGAAATTCATGAATCATATATGAATCTTCGCGAAGAGGAAGAAAAATATTGCTTAGTTATTCCTTCAGAACCTGCAGGAAAGTCATTAGAAGATAAGTTTGTTAGATATCTGAAAGAAATTGAAAAAAATCCAAAATATAATGAAAGTGATTTTAGAAATGATTTTTTAACAAGATATTTTCCAAATGATTTTGTTATTGGGAGAGTTAGAAATTTAAAAAATGTAAATGAGATAGATTTGTTGAAATAATTTATATCTTCATACTAATAATTTTACTAATACCTTCGTGCATGCTCACTCCATAAAGGTTTGTTGCATTTGTGATTATCCATTTAAAAATTTCTTCTTAATATAATCTACAAAAGGCTTTTCATCTTTTTCAATTTGATATTTATCAAGAACGTCATAATAATTTTCTAAATCTTCTATAGGAATATCAATTAAAGGGTAACCTTTTTTCCATAAAACCCAATTCATTAACAACCTTGATAATCTGCTGTTTCCATCAACAAATGGCTGTATTGAAATTAATTTTAAGTGGATTAATGATGCTAATTCTAATGCATGTAATTTTCTGTTTTTGGTTTTATACCATTTAAAAAAATTATTTAACTCTTTTTTGAGATTCTTCCATTTTGGAGGAACATATGAAGTTCCAGCTATTTTTATGTCTCTTTTTAAATCACTTCTTAATTTTCCAGCTATTTCTTCGTCAATTCCAGAAAAAAGAATTGCGTGCAATTTTTTAATAAATCTCGTGTCAAACTTTCCCTTATATTCTGTAATGGCTATAAATCCTTTTTCATGATTTTCTAATTCCTTAGCTATTTTTAAGTTCTTAAAATCTTTAGGGATTATGCCTTCTTCTAAAATTAAGAATGTTTGTCTTAAAGTAACATCAACTCCAGAAAGCTTACTGCTATCATAAGTATACCTAATCATAAACTCGTTTAATTTTTTTTCTTTTTCTATCCTACTTAGTTTTTTTAATTCTTGCTTATATTTTTTCTTTTTATCTTCTATTTTTTCAAGATCTTCTTTTAAAAGATATCTGTATTTATCTCCAACTAATTCTTTTAAAAATTCTTTTTTCAATTGTGTTAATCTGGATTTTGTGGGGAGGATTTTACCAATATATTTTTTCTTTTGAATAACCTTCTTTCCTTTTCTAACTGAATGTATTAGTATCCAATATTCTTTTCCTTTTACTTTTATTTGTTTCTCAGTTACCATAAATAAGTTATGTACTACTCTTATTTAAATATTTCTTTTATGTACTACTTAAAAAAGTAACTAACTTTTTTTTATTCTTTTCTTTTTATTTTTTTATTGTCTGGCGGTAGCTATATCTTCATACTAATAATTTTACTAATACCTTCGTGCATGCTCACTCCGTAGAGGTTTGTTGCATTTGTGATTATTTCATCATTGTGTGTAATGACTATGTATTGTCCTTTTTGCATATATTTTCTTAAAAGATTTCCAAGTCGTTCTGAATTTCTTTTGTCCAATGCAGCATCTATTTCATCTAAGATGTAAAAACAATAAGGTTTGAATTCTTGTATTGCAAAGATTAACGAGAGTGCTACCATAGTCTGTTCTCCTCCTGAAAGTGAGGTTACGTCAAAATATTTTCCATGTCCTGTTTTTACAATTATTTGCACTCCTGCTTCAAAAGGGTCTTTTCTATTTTCCAGTTCTAAAAACACTTGTCCTTTTGTTGAAATCTGTGCAAAATTTCTTGAAAATATTTCATTCAGTTCTGTAAGAGTTTTAAGAAATGCTTTTTTCTTTTGAATATCTATCTGATGAATTATTTTAAAAATTCCTTCTTTTTCATTTGAAATAATTTCTACTTTTTCCTTAATTGTATCATACTCTTTTTTTATTGAATCGTAAACTTCTAATGAACGCAAATTTACTGAGCCTATATTTGAAAGAATTTCCTGTGTTTTGTTAAGTTTGTGCATTAGTGATTCTTTGTTTGTTTTGATTATTTCTACATTTGGGAATTCCAGAATTTCTATTTCTAAATTTTCTATTTCTGCACCAACTCTTGCTTTTTCTATCCTAAAATTATTAATTCCTTGTTCTACATTATAAACATTGTTTTGTTTTATTGCGAGAGAAGATTCACTTTCTCTAATTTTATTTTGAATAAATTCTTTTTCTGAAATTAATTTTTGAAATTTTTTATTTAGCTCCTCATCTTGAATTTTTTTCTTTTCTAAAAGTTCTTCTTTTTCTTTTAGATTTTTTTGGATTATTATAAGTTCTTCTGATAAATCTTCTTCATCTCTTTGTAATTGTTTTAAAGAAATTTTTGCACGTTCAAATTCTCGCTGTTTAAATAAAATTTCTGAATTAACATTCTCTTCATTTCTCAAGGAAATCTCTTGAATTTCTACTTTAAGTGTTTCATATTTCTGTTCTATATTTGAATTTTCTTCAAAATTATTTTCTAAAGATTTTTTTCTTTTTGAAAGCTCTTCAAATTCTTTTTTTGTGCTTTCCTGTTTTTCTCTAATAAATTTAATCTGTTCTTTTTTCTCATTGATATTAAAAATTTTAATTAAATCAGATTCTCGTTTTGAAATTTCAACAGAAATTTGCTCTATTTGTTGTTTTAGAATTTCTCTTTTATTATAAATTTCTGAAAGAGCTTTATCTGAATAATTTATTTCTTTTTCTAATAAATTTATTTTTGGATTTGTTTCTTGACGTATAGAACCAATATGCTCTTCGGTGATATTGCTTTTACATAAAGGGCAAATATCCATTTTAGAAATATTTTCAATTAATTTTGTTTGTTTATTAATTTCATACTCACTTGTATGGGTTAGTTTTTCAAGTTCAAGTTCTTTTTTCTCCAAGTTAGATAATATTTCTTTTTTTTCCATTAAAAAATGCTTTAGTTCTTGGAGTTTTTTTTCATCAGTATTTCTATCAAATAATTCTTTGGTTAAAGATTCAATTTGTTTAATTAAAAATTCAGATTCATTAAAATAATTTTGCAAAATTGATTTTTTTTCTTCAAATCTTTCTCTAATTGATTTTAATTCAGACTTAGCCATATAGAATTTTTTTCTTTGTTCTTCTAATTTTTCCAATTCTTTCTTCTTAATTTCTAATTCTCTTTCTTTCTTAATTATGGTGGGGGATTCTTTTTGAAGTTCTCTTATTGATATTTCATCATTTCTAATTAAAGATTGCAATTCTTGTTTTTGTTTTGTTATTAAATTTATTTTTTTTTCAGAGTTTTCTAATTTTACATGGAGTCCTGCTAAATCTGCACGGAGATTTGCAATTTCTTGATTTAATTTTTCTTGTTCTAACCCAGTAGATTTTTGTATTGTTGAATTAATAGAAGAAATTTTAGATTCAAAATTGGCAATATTTGATTTGGTTGTGAGGATTATTTTTTTTATTTTTTCTATTTCTTTATTTTTTTTCTGAATTTCTAAATTAATATTTTCTTTTTCTTTTTTCTTTTTTGTTAAATCATGATAAATTATGCTTGCTTTGAATTTTTTTACATCAGCTTCTAATTTTTTGAATCTTAGTGCCTGTTGTCTTTCTCTTTCTAAATTATTAAGATATGCTGTTCTTTCTCGTAAAATTGCCAATACTTCCTTTAATCTATTTTCAGTTTTATCTAATTCCTTTAATGATTTTTCTTTTCTTGATTCATAAATTGAAATCCCTGAAACTTCTTCTATGATTTTTCTTCGTTCTTCTGTTTGCATTTTTACAAAGTTTTGGATTTCTCCTTGAAGAATTATATTGAATCCATTTGGGTCAATTCCTGATTGTGCTAAAAGTGCAAGAACTTCTTGACGGGTTTTTGTTTCGTGGTTAATTTTGTAAACACTTTGTCCATTTTTTCTCACAATTCTTTTTATTGAAACTTCATTACTATCTATAGAAAAAGTTTTATCTGAATTATCAAATACTAATTCTACTGTCGCTTCTTTTGAAGGTGAAGCTGCTTTTGTTCCCAAGAAAATTAAATTTTTGGCTTTTGCTGCACGCATTGATTTGATTGAAAGACGACCTAAAACAAAACATAGTGCATCTGAGACGTTTGATTTTCCAGAGCCGTTTGGACCTAAAATAACATTTATTCCTGGTGTGAAAGGCAGTTCTGTTTTTTTTGGAAAACTTTTGAATCCTTGTATCACTAATTTTTTTATGTGCATAGGAAAAATAAAGTAATTATATTTTTAAAGATTTAGAGTTCTCTGCCCCAATTTTTCGTGAGCTTTTTTCCAAGTAATCCAAGTTTTTCTGAATATTCCTTTGTCGTTATGTTTTCTTGCATATTTTTCTAAAAATTTTTGTGTTGCAGGGTCAGAACAATAACCAGAACCAACTTCATCCCCAAAAACTTTTTTTATTTTTGTCATTTCTTTTTCGCGTGTGCATTTTGCAAGAATTGAAGCTGCTGAGACAGAAATGTGGTTTTTATCTGCTTTGTGTTCGCACGAAACTTCCAAGTTTGAAAGATTTTTTATTTTTGTTTTTAAAAAATCTGTCCATTTAATTATGCTAACAGAAGGACAATCAACTATAACTTTTACTTTTAAGAATCCTTTATTTATTTTATTTATTATACTTGCGCAAGCTATTGCTTCAACTTCATTGAGTTTTGTTCCATTATAGTTATTTTGATCAATTTCTGGGGCAGAAACAATAATTATTTCAAAAGTTTCTGCTTTTTCTCTAATTTTTTCTGCAAGAATTTCTCTTCTTTTTTGTGTTAAATTTTTACTATCTGTAATTCCTAATTTTTTGAATTCTTTGGAGGTTTTATCATCTATAAGACAACCTGCGAGAATCATTGGGCCAATAACAGGTCCTCTCCCTGCATCATCAATTCCTAGTTGTAACATCTTAATTTGAAAAAAAAATTGTATATAAATATTTGTGTGGGAAAAATATGGCGAGGGATATTTCCAATCCGTGAAAGCTTCTCTAAACTCGCTGATAATTGCTTGTTTATTTAAACTTTCAGAATCGCTCGGGATTTGAGACCATAAGATCTCCTCTCCGGTCGTAAATTAATTTTAAATCCCACAAAAAAATTTATAGCGAGGGTGGGATTTGAACCACACGACCTCCGGGTTATGGGCCCGACGAGCACTCCAGACTGCTCCACCTCGCTATAGTAATTCTTAAAAAGATATACTTTTAAACTTTATTGATTGACTAAAATTAACATTTTGCCTCGGTCGCACACCCAAGGAGGGCGAGTACACCAAATAGGTGCGAGTACCTCTTCAAGACTTGTAGCAGGTAGTGGTTATTACACCAGATTAATATTATATAAAATCTTAAAAAATAACTTTATAAATTACAAATATTAGATATCTTTATGCCTCGGTCGCATAGTGGTTATTGCACCAGATTGCTAATCTGGACCCTTCGGGGTGGGCAGGTTCAATTCCTGCCCGAGGCGTTTTACAAAATCCTAAGAAACTTTTATAAATAACTTTAATCTAAATTAAATATGGTAAAAGAGGAATTAAAAAATAAAGATGGTTTTGAAGATAGAGTTTATTATACATTAGGAATATTAAGTATTCTTCTGGCATTTTTTAATCCAGTTGCTTCACTTATTTCAGGAATTTTAGGATTTAATTATAGTAGAAAATCTAAAGATTATCTTCAGAAAAAAACAAAAAAATTTAGTATTGTTGGAATTACATTAAGTGTTATAATGATTATTTTTTATGTGGGTATACAAGTAATATTACAAACACAGGGTATTTTTTAATATGAAAAAAAAAGCAGCTATGGAAATGAGTGTTGGGACTATTGTAACAATCGTTCTTTTAATGACTGTTTTAATTCTTGGGCTTGTTTTGGTGAGAAATATATTCGGAAGTGCAACAGAAAATATTGGGAGTATTGACACTGCAGTTAGAAACGAAATCAACAAATTATTTTCAGAAGATAGTACAAAAAAAATAGTAATTTACCCTCCAACAAGAGAAATTTCAATTAAAAAAGGGGATGAAGGAGGATTTGGTTTTTCAATAAAAAATGTAGAGGCTCAAGATATTAATTTTGGATATGATATAAAATTTATTGAAAAAGATTCAAACTGTGTTATGACAGATACAGAAATTAGTAAATTAGTTTCTTTAGGAAAAAGTGGACAAGGTATTAAAATAAAATCTTTGAGTTCTATGGAAAATCCTATTTTAGTTAAATTTAGTATTCCTGACAGTGCTTCTCTTTGTACAATAAGATATGGTATTGATAGTGATTATTTAGATTCAACAGTTACGGTGGATTTACAAATAAAGTAAATTTTTAAAATATCTTTTCCTAAATTAATTATTGCAGATTTTTTCAAAAATCTTTATACTCGCAAATTTTATAATGCTCGCCCTCTCGGGATTACTTTTGCAAATTTTTATATAGTTTATTCGCAAAAGTAATTTATGTCTTTGAAATTATATAATACTTTAACTAGAAAAAAAGAAATTTTTAAACCTATTAAAAAAAATTTTGTTGGAATTTATGGGTGTGGTCCGACAGTTTACTGGTATCAACATATTGGAAATTTAAGAAGATATATTTTTGAAGATATTTTGGTAAGAACTTTATTATTTAATAATTATAAAATTAAACATTACATTAATGTTACAGATGTGGGACATTTGACTTCTGATGCTGACGAGGGGGAAGACAAGATAGAAAAAGCTGCCAAGAAAGAAGGAAAAAGAGCTAAAGATATTACAAAACATTATTTTGATTCGTTTAAAAAAGATTCGGAAAAATTGAATTTTACTATGCCTAATAAATGGCTTTGGGCCACAGAACATATTAAAGAACAGATTAATTTAATTAAGATTTTAGAAAAAAAAGGGTTTACATATAAAACAAAAGATGGAATTTATTTTGATACTTCTAAATTAAAAGAATATGGTAAATTGGCAAATTTAAATTTTGAAGGGTTACAAGAAGGAAAAAGAATTAAAATTAGAGATAAAAAAAATAAAACAGATTTTGCATTGTGGAAATTTTCATGGAAAAAAGGTTTAAGGCAACAAGAATGGGATTCTCCTTGGGGAGTTGGATTTCCTGGTTGGCATATTGAATGTTCAGCAATGAGTTCTAAATATTTAGGAAAGCAATTTGATATTCATACTGGTGGAATAGACCATATACAAATTCATCACACAGACGAAATTGCTCAAAGTGAATCAGTGTTTGAAAAAAAACCTTGGGTAAAATATTGGATGCACGCAGGGCATTTGAGATTAAAAGAAGGAAAAATGTCAAAAAGTTCTGGAAAAATTTTAAGATTAAATGATTTAGAAAAAAAAGGCTATTCCGCTCTGGACTTTAGATATTTAGTTTTATCAACACATTATAGAAAGCCTTTGATTTTTTCTTTTGAAAATTTAAATTCTGCAAAAATTTCTCTAAAGAGTTTAAAAAATATTATTTCTGATTTAGGGAATGATGGACAAATTAATAAAAAATATTTAAAAGAATTTAAAGAAGCAATAAATGATGACTTAAATATTCCAAAAGCATTACAAGCCTTATGGAAGTTGGTTCGTGATGAAAGTGTTGTTGGGAAATTAAAGACTATAAAAGAAATTGACAAGGTTTTTGGATTAGATTTATTAATAAAAAAGAAAGAAAAAATTCCAAAGGAAATTTTAAGTTTAGTCAAGGAAAGGGGAAAAGCTCGTGAGAAAAAAGATTGGAAAAAATCTGACTTATTGAGAGACGAAATAAATAAAAAAGGTTATTCTGTGGATGACACTGGAAAAGGTGTTAAGGTGAGAAAATTATAATGGCAATTAAAATTGGAGTTTGGGGAGCAAGTACAACATATGGTGCAAAAGATAATGAATTAGGAGGGTGGGTAAATAGATTAAGATTATATTTCTCTAACAATAACCAAGGCATTCTCGTTAATAATTGTGGTGTTAGTGGAGCGATAATTTCAGAAATATTGGATAGATTTGAAATAGAAGCTAAACATAGGCAACCAGATATAATCATTTTTAGTTTAGGTTCTAATGATGGCTCCAGTAATGAAAAAGAAGGAAAGCCAAAAGTTTCATTAGAAGACTTTGAGAGATATCTTCAAAAATTAATATCAAAAAGTAAGAAATTTACAAAAGAGGTTATCTTTACAGACCAATTTAAAATAGAGGATTCAAAAACTAATCCAGTGGGTTGGGGGGAATTTTATTACAAAAACAGTAGGATTCAAGAATATAATTCAATAATTGAGAAAATCTGCAAACAGCATAATTTAACTTTTATCTCATTGCAAAATGTTTTAGATATTAAAGAAGATTTGGCTGACGGACTTCATCCAAATGCTCGCGGACATGAGAAGATTTTCAAGAAAGTTTTGCCTGTTGTTGCAAAGATTGAAAAAAAATTAGAAGATTGTAATAATTCTAAAAATATATTGATTAAAAGATAATTTTTTAATTCCTACTTATTAGTTCTGTTTATGAAAATTGCTGAATTACTTAATTTAATTTTGAATGATAAAAAAATTCAAGAACCTTTAGAGGAATTAAAAAATTATCATAAAGAAACTTATGAACATAGTTTGCGAGTTGGATTGATTTGTATAAAGTTGGGATTGAAAAATAATTTATCCATTGAAGAAATAAAATTATTAGGAATTTCTGGCTTGCTACATGATTTAGGAAAATTAGATATTCCAAAAGATATTCTAAATAAAAATTCATCTTTAAATGAAAAAGAGAGAAAAATAATTGAGGGACATTCTGAAAAGGGATTTGAGAGATTAAAAAATTTTAAAGAGATTAAAGAGATTGTTGAGCATCATCACAAGCACCAGAAGAAAAGTTATCCGCACGAAACAAATGGAATAAAAAAAGAGCTTTGTGAAATTGCACAAATCATTGCAGTTGTAGATATGTTTGACGCATTGTCAAATAAAAGAGTTTACAAAGAAAAATT
>JBDLJZ010000008.1:0-27992 GCA_039714095.1 Nanobdellota archaeon
AATAATTTTCTCATCCCAACTTTTTTTAGAGGATTTATCTGACTTTTCTAATATATCCTTTTTTCTTTGTAAAAAATTACTTTGTAACATTTTTCAAACGTTCGCTCAACTCTTTCTCCAACTTCCTAATCCCAATATATCTCAAATCCAAACTCTCTTCTAATTCTTTAGGTAACTTGCCCTCAATAAATTCTTTTAAAATATAAACTGGTTTTTTACCAAACCATTTAGAGTAACAAATTTCAATCAATCCTCCAACAGAATAACCCAAACAAATTAAAACATCACATTCTTCATTTAATTTTTCTGGCTGATTTCTCCAAGTTCCGCAGTTAATCTTTTCTCCCAAATTAACATTAACCCAAGAATAACCAAACTCTTTATCATCCAAAGGTAAAACTTCATAAACTTTTTTTCCTCCAAATTTTAAATATTCTTTTGCAAAAAATTCAGATACACTTTTTTTATCAGGAGTCAAAACAATTTCATAATTTTTCAAAATGTCTGCAACTTTAGAAATCAACTCTTTATTTCTTAATTTGCTTGGACCAATTATTCCTATTCTCATTTTATTTTATACTCTAAACAATTTTTTAATCTTACTAAATCTCCTTTTTCTTTCTTCACTCTTTCTCTAAAATCTTAGCATTAATCTTATTTTCTTTGCAAATCTCAACAAATTCTTTAGCATCTTCCTGTGAACCAATAATACTCCCATAATGCATTGGAATCGCCAAATCAGGTTTAATTAATTCGGCAGCTTCAGCAGCTTCTTCCGCACTCATAGTAAATCTTCCTCCAACAGGGAGTAAAGCCACAAATTTAGAATCTTTATTTTTATGCCCAGTAAGTTTCTGCATTTCTGGAATTACATCAGTATCTCCTGCATGATAAATCAAAACTTCATCAACCTTAATTAAATAACCAACTCCTTCATTTTTTGGATGAAAAGTTTTATCAATATTATAAGCAGGAACTGCAGAAATTTTAACATTTCCAAACATTAAATCTTTACCTTCTTCCGCAATATCCATTTTGATTTTAACATTAAAACGAGTTAACTTACTCTGACAATCTGCAGGCATAACAACTTTTGTTCCATCCTTAATAATCTTCCCCATATCAGCTACACTACAATGATCATAATGAGCATGTGTAATCAAAATCAAATCCGCCTTTTCACTATCTTCTGCAATATTATAAGGATCAATATAAATTACTTTGCCCTTAGTAAACATTTTTTCTGGAAATGTTTCGGGACTTCGTAGAGGTTCTCGCACCTCTTTGGAGTATGCCTGTGGTGTAGAATTTTTAATCAAAAATCCAGAATGACCAAACCACTTAATTTCAATTCCTTTAACCAACATTAATTTAATAAAAAAAATTAATTTTTAAATATTTTGGAAGAATTTTCATAATTTTTAGCGGCAGGTCCCAAATAATTTTCTATGTTTATTTTTTCACGTTGCCTATCCAATTCTTTTCTCATACCTCTTGCATATTTTCCCAATTCCTCTGAAGATAATTCAACTTTATTAAGAGGCCTCCTATAATACCAACCCATTATTTTTTTCCACATATAATTTAAAATGTAAAATACATTAAAAAAGTTGTTATTTTATTCTCTCAACAGCTCTCGCGATTCTAAACATTTTCTCTTCTTCAAATTTATCACAAGCAATCTGCATTCCAACAGGAATATTATCAATCTCTCCAACAGGTAAACTTAAGGCACAATTTCCAGCTAAATTTGCAGGAACAGTTAAAGCATCATAAAAATACATATTTTCAATAGAAATACTCTCTCCAATTTTGTGTGGAAGCTTTGGAACAGTCGGAGAAACAATACAATCAAATTCTTCAAAAACATTTCTAAATTCTTCTTCAATTAATTTTTTGGCTTGCAAAGATTTAGAATAATATCTCCCCTCATATTCTGCTTTAGAAATTTCCTTGCCCCCTAAAACTCTCCTTAAAACTTCAGGTCCTGCCACATCTTCAATTTTTTTCCCATATCTTCTTCCATCAAACTTTCTTGTTCCAGAAAAAAATTCCACATAAGCCAAGGGATAATAAGTCGCGAGAGCTAAGTCAATATAATTTAGTTTTATTTTTCTAACTTTCCAATTATATTTTTTAGAGACTTCTTCAATTTTTTTATTCACTAAATCAAAAATTCTTTTGTCCCCCATTTCCAAATCCAAAACACCAACAACTATCTCTTTAGGAATTTTTTCAATTTTTTTGAAATCTAATTTACAATCTTGAGAAATTGGGTCATTCTCATCTCGTCCATTAATTACACCCAATAATAAAGCTGCATCAGTTACATTTTTTGTGAGAGGTCCAATTTGATCTAAACTCATAGATAAATCAATTAAACCATAACGAGAAACAGAAGAATAAGTTGGCTTCATACCAACAACCCCACAATGATTTGCAGGATTTCTAATACTTCCTCCTGTATCAGACCCCAAAGCCATATCACAAAAATTTGCAGAAACACAAGCAGCACTTCCAGAACTTGAACCTCCTGGAATTAATTCTAAATTTAAAGGATTCTTAGTAGGTCCAAAAGCAGAAGTTTCTCCAGAACCACCAGAAGCAAATTCATCACAATTAGTCATTCCAATAATTAAACCATCTTCATCCCTAATCTTCTTAATAACTGTAGCATCATAAGATGCTTTATAATTTTCCAAAGTTTTAGAAGCACATGAAGCAATTAATCCTTTAACATTAATATTTGACTTAACACCAATAATTTGTCCTGCAAGTTTCCCTGCCTTGCCATGTTTTATTTTTTCATCAATTTTTTTTACTTCAATTAAAGCATTTGGATTTAATTGTAAAAAAGCATTAATTTTATTTCCATTTTTATCATTCTTTTTTATTTCTTTCAAATATTTTTTTAATTTCTCAGCAGTTTTCATCTTCTCTAAAAATATTTTTATAATAATTTAAATGTTTGATTATATGAATCAAAAGAAGAAATAAAAAACTCCAACCTAATTTTTTATGAAAAGAAACAACTTGTCCCATATTTTCACTAAGATGAAAATGAATAATTATAGAATTTCCAATTAATAAAACAAATAAAATCAACAAAACAACATTAATAGTTTTAGGGAAATTTATTTTCATAATCTAATCAATAAAAGAAATATTAAAAATGTTTAGAATTCATTCTTTTCTGTTTCAAGATAACCTTGCTTTCTTAACCAAGCAACCTGGTTAGGTTTATATTTCAAAAGAATATCTGCTTTATTATCATCAAGTTCCCACGGTGCAACAATAACAACATTTTCAGGTCTCAACCATAATCTTCTTTTTAATCTTCCAGGAACTCTGCAATTTCTTGATTTTCCATCAACACAATCAACCATCATCTTATTGCCCCCAAGTCTCTGCTCAATAATACCTAAAACTTCACCATCTTTTGGTAAAGGCGCACGAACAATTCTTGGCTCTTCTGCATTATTATTATTAAATTTTTTCTTATGAAAACCCATAAATTACTTTTGAAACACTACTTTATAAAAGTTTCAAAAGTGATCCCGACGGGCGAGCATTTCATAAAAAGCGAATATAAAGATTTTAAAAAAAATCTGTAATAAATATCTTTCGCAAAAAGTATTTATAAAACTAGTGAGGAGTTGATCTTAAGATAATAAATTAAAAAATTTTTGCAATTAGGATAAGTGGTTGGGCGGGCAAGAAAATTAACAAACAAAATTTTTCAACAATTTTAAAAATCAAATTAATCTATTTTTACTATGATACCTGTTTCACGTGCCTATGAAAAATTAAAATTTGCCCTAGAAAAATTTAATATAAATTTAACAGACAAAGTCTGCGCAGATTTTGGCTCATCAACAGGAGGTTTTGTTCAGGCACTCACAGAAACCAAATGCAAAAAAATCTACTCAATTGAAACAAGTAAAAACAGATTGTATTTTGTTCTAAAAGACGATCCGCGAGTTATAGTTTTAGATAAAACAAATGCAGTTCATATAACACTTCCAGAAAAAATGGATTTTATCTCAATTGATGTCGGATGGACAAAACAAAAATTAATAATTCCAAATGCAATCAAAAATCTAAAACCAAACGGAAAAATAATTTCATTAATAAAACCACATTATGAAGTCGGGCACCACAGGCGTACCCCGAAATATTTCCAGAAAAAATGTTTACTAAGGGCAAGAAATTTAGAAAAAACAACAGATAAAGAATTAAAAAAAATTTTAGAGCAAGTAAAAAAAGAAATCAAAGATTATGTTAAAATAATCAAAATAATTGAATCTCCAATCACTGGTAAAAAAGCAAAAAACAGAGAATTTTTAATGTTATGTGAAAAGAGATAATCAAAATCATATTAAAATCAATGCAAAAGGAACACCCTCAATTTTCATTACACCTTCTTCAGAAATTATTCCTGCTTCAATAGCCGCATCAACAGCTTCCTCACCAACAATATTAAACGTAGCATCTTCCTTAGACATATCCTTCATAATTTCAATCGCCTTCTCACGAGAAACATCCTCTCCCTTGTAAAAATCTTCCTTAATATCTAATTGAGTCTCATCTTCTTCAAAATAATTTCCAATTAAATTAGAATCACAAATAGTAACAACATCTCTACAAGATTTAATTATATTAACAAACATAAATCAATTTTGAAACACAACTATATAAAAGTTTCAAAATTGGTCCCGACAGAGCGAGTGTAACAATAATTGCGAGTATAAAAATTTTTGAAAAAAATCTGTAATATAAAAAAATAAAAAAAGAATTATAAAAATCTAACTAATTCGCAAAATAAGTTTTAGTAACCTTTTTTTGCGCCATCTTTTATTGCTTTTTCAGCATTGTCTTTAGACATCATAGCACACATTTTTGTTTTATTACATGTTGAACAAATACCTTTAGCGATAAATCCTCCTCTTGAAGTTTTTTCAATTACTGGATCTTTCATTTTTCGCTTTTTTGTTCCGCCTTTATCCTTACATACAACACAATATCCTTCTACCATTTTTTTTAACCTCCAAATTTAATTTGAACTAATGTTCTAAAATCCTAAGATTATTTAATTTTATAAAGATTTAGATTTTGCCCCTAGTAGATATTTCTGTAAGAAATATCCAAGGTATGCCTATGGCGTAGAAATTGGCTTAAATTTTTCCTCTTACTGAATGCTTAGCCCCACAAGCAAGACAATGAACAAAATTTAATCTTCCTTCTTTAACAATTTCTGTATCAGGTTTTCCACACTCTTTACACAAAATAAATTCTTTAACATATTGCTCAATTTTAGAATTAATTTTTGCACTCGGAACTTTCATATTTAAAACAAATCTATCTCTGTCTTTATTTCCTGATGCTGCAATTTCCTTTAAAATAAATTTCTGAAAATGTTCTGGGTCACGTCTAATGTGCGAAGCAATTGCAAAAAAATTTGTCAAAACAGTTTTCTTTCCTTCAAAATGCCCTTCAATCTTGGGAATCTCAAAACGCCCACTCGCAAAATCAATTTGTTTCACTTTTCCATAAGCCTCATCAAGCATATTTTCATAATCCATAAATTATTTTTGAAACACGACTTTATAAAGGTTTCAAAAATAATCCTAAAAGGCAAGGGTCTTAATAATTGCGAGTAAAAATATTTTTAAAAAATATGCAATAAAATATATCAAAGATAGAATTTATAAAGTTTTTACCCTTCTATAAAATATGCAAATAAAAAATATAATTATGGGAATTGCAATAATAATTTTAACAATTTTTGTAACAGTATATGGAATTAGTATTTTTTATCCATCTCCAGAATATGAAGATTTTTGTGATGAAAATATTAGGGCGGTTAAAATTATGGACACTGAAGAAACATGTATAGAATCTGGTGGAAAATGGACTGCTCAAGAAATTAAATGTATAACAGAGCCTTGCGCACAAGGTTATTGTGATAGAGATTATGTTTGCAGACAAAATTACGAAGATGCTCAAAAAATGCGTGCTAAAAAAGTATTCTACATTGCACTTCCTTTAGGAATTTTAGTATTAATCCTCGGAGGTTTTTTATTTCATTTAGAAGCAGTAGGAGCAGGATTAATGGGCGGAGGAGTAGGAACAATTGTTTATGGTGCAGGAGGCTACTGGGAATATGGAGATGATATTTTTAGATTTATAATGTCTTTATTAGGATTAGCTTCTGTAATATTTTTAACATACTGGCTTAATTATAAGTTTGGAAAAAAAAGTAAACCGCAATAATTATTATAAACGCATTACAAGATACCATTCTATGAGACAACCATATGATAGTAGGTTACGGACAACACACTTACGAAGAAGCCATACAGTTATTTAAAAAAGAAGGTGTACCTCCTGCAGAAGCAGATAATCTTGGAATATCATACCAACACATCTTTTGGGAATTGAAATCGCCAAAAGAATTCTTAGAAAAATCTCCAGAATATAAAGGGAAAAAGATTATAGCAATAGAAATGCCTGAGGGAAAAGAGATCCGAGGACAACCCATGAGAGTCAAAGATGAAAACACTGGGTTAATAAATATATTATCTAGATTTTGTGAAAAAGAAGATATCTTTAATGTTACGGACTGCAAATTTCACAATTTAAAAAATTTAGAAGCTTAACCCAAATACCTAACCTTCCCAGGCCTCGGTTCAAAAACAATTCCCTCTTCCAAAAATTTCTGAATTTCCTGATTAATAATTACAGGGGAAATATCCCTCAAAGTCATAATAATCTTATCAATCTCAATTCCACCGTCCTCTTCTGCACTTTTTATCGCAGACAAAATCTTATCTTTAACTGCAACAATCTTATCCCTTCCCAAAATATCAACAGACTTATTTCTCTCTTTCTCAATTTCAAGTTTTCTCACAAGAAGATATTTTACATCTTGCTCTCTTATTATTTCAGGTGCAATATAAAGTTCATTATTCCAATTTCTTAAAACCCCTATAATAGACACTGTTTGTCCTTGTACAAATCCTTTAAATTTATCTGTATCATCTCCAAAACACTTTAACTTAATCTGCCCAGAACCATCATCCAAAGTAAAAAAACAATATTTCTTATCACCTTCACTCTCGTATTTATCAACAACATTCCCAATTAAATTTACACGAATAATTTTTTTATTACCTAATTCTAAAAAAGTAAATCTATCTTCATCAAAAATTGATTTTCCAGCAAGAACATCTCCAACACGAAACTTAAATGCAATATGCCTCTTAAACTGATTTTGATTGTCCATCACTTGAAAAAAATTCTGAACTTTTTAAAGATTTGTAGGATAATCAATTCATTTTCATAAAATTTAATAACATCTAACATAACTTATAATAAATGAAAAAGAAAATAATATTTTTTGATGGTGATGGAACGCTTTGGTATCCTAAAAAAACAAAATACACAAAACATCCTGTTTGGTTATATAGAGATAAAAGGTTCAAAAATCATACAAATCATTTAATTATAATTCCCTCAGTACTTTCAACAATAAGAAAACTCAAAAAAATGGGAATTATAACTATAATTCTTTCAACTCACCCTCAACCACCAAAAGAAGCAGACGTAATTATACAACACAAAATAAAACACTTCAAATTAAAAAATCTCTTTGATGAAGTGTATGCAACAAAAATACGTCAAGAATCAAAAGGAGAATTTATTTTAAAAATCTTGAAAAAAAGAAAAATCCCAAAATCAAAAGCACTCATGGTGGGGGATAGTTATAAATGGGATTATCAATCAGCAAAAAAAATTGGAGTGGATGCTTTATTGATTGAATCAGAATATGAACCTCTCAAATCAAAAGTTAAAAAAACCATCAAAAAATTAAGTAATATTTTTGAACATATTTCATAAAGTCCCCTCTTTCTCAAATTCCCATTTTGTTTAGATTTTTTATCAAAAGAGAAAAAGAAAATATTTAATACGTTAACACCCTTCTTTTATATATGAAAAAGAACAAATATTTTTCGCCCTCAATGAAATTTAATCCAGGATTGCAAAAGTATGAACCCAAATTACATTTGTTAAAAAAAGGAAATATAAGTAAACAATCCTTTAAAAAAACCTTATGGAAAATATTATTTATATTCTTTCTTATTACAATTGGATTTGCTTTGGTTATGTATTTTTTACTTTCTCTTTAAGTCAAATTCAAAGAAGGTATCTTTAATCCAATAACTAAAACTTCAACCTATCAAATAAAAACATTATAAACATCATTTTCTCTTCTGCGAGCTTCTCTAGCTTCAGCACATTCCTGCTTCCAAGTATATTCTGATGCCTTAAATCTCAACGCGGCTAATCTTCGTCTTCTAGCTTCAATTCCAACTTCATCTATTTCCAAATTTATCCTTTCCAAAGTTTTTCTCGCACACTCATTCAAATATTTTATACGTTCTTCAGGAATTTGATTACTTATAAAATTCGTTTTTCCAAAACCATTCAAAACTTTCTCTTTTAAAGAAATAAATTTTAACATTTTATTTAACATTTATGCCTCCAACCTAAAGCTTCTTGCCTTGCTAACTCTCTTGCTTGACCTAAGTTTACCTCGTAAGAATGCATGTTTACTTCAGCAATCTCGTATTCTAATTCTTGAATATGTTGATCCTTTTGTTCTTGGGACATATTATTAATCTCTTACGCAGCTCTATCTGCTCGTTCGAACAGTTCTTTTGCCCAATCATCAATTTTTGGAGCATATTTTTCAGCCATTTTAATTTCTAATCAAACATCATTTAAATAATCTTTCTTCTTATTTTCCATATTTTGTTTAGATTTTTGCGTTTAGACAAGGCACTTTGCTTACGTAGCATAGTCTACTATGTAAGGAAAGAAATAACGCAGTATAAACCAAAAAGATATCAAAATTCAAAATATCCCAATATATCCTCTCCTTGGACGATATATCTCATTCCCATTAATCAATTTATTAATCGCCTCATCTACTTCATCTTCACTCATCTTATCTTTCAAATCTTCTTTAATTTCTTCCACAGGAATTTCCTTACCAAATTTTTTTTCCAACGCAGTAATTGTCTCTTTAACAGTAAAAATTTTATTCATCTTTGAATGACTCATTTTATTTGTCACTTTATCAATATCAAAAGTTTTTGACTCATAATCATAACCCACTTGCATCAAATAGTATTTCATAAGTTCTATTGCTTTTTGAGCATCTTCAACACTAACAATTTTGCTAAGGCGTAATTTTGCTGATGCTTCTGCCAAACGAATTAATGCCTGAAGCTGTCTTGCTGAAATTGGAATCGGTCTCATCGCACTTTCTGACGCAACAGGTTTATTTCTTAAACTGACATAAAAATTTTTTATTTCTTCTGCAGCTTCCACACTCAATTCTGGTTTAACTCTTTGTTTTGCATAAGCAACATATTTTCTAAAAATTTCTCTCTCAATAAACATTTCATTACCTTCCAGCATATGCTCATTCAAAACATGTGAAGCAATTTTCATATCTTTTTCTTTATCAGGAATATCCCTTAATGTAAAAATAATATCAAAACGATTTATCAACGTGGGAGGTAAATCAATTTGTTGAGCAATTGATTGATAAGGGTCAAATCTCCCAAATTTTGGATTTGCAGCAGCCAAAACAGAAGTCTCAGCTCTCAAGCTCGCCTGAACATTTGCTTTACTAATTGTAACAGTTTGCTGCTCCATCGCCTCATGCATTGCACTTCTATCTTGAGGATCCATTTTTTCCAATTCATCAATACAAACTAAACCTTTGTTTGCCAAAACCATTGCTCCTGCCTCTAAACTCCAGCCCCTCAAATATTCATCTCTTACAACTGTGGCTGTAAGTCCTGCACCTGAAGCTGACTTACCAACAACATAACGACCCTTCGGAGAAATATCTGCCATAAAACCCAATGTAACCGACTTTGCAACACCAGGGTCACCAATTAATAAAATATGAATATCTCCCCTATTCTTCGCCCCATTAGGCCTATCTTTTTGCACGCCTCCAAACAACTGTAAAACCAAAGATTTCTTAATTTCATCATATCCCCAAACACTCGGACTAATACTTTTTGACAATTTCTCAAAAATCTCAGGATCTTGAGAAAGTTCCAAAATTTGTCTTTCATCTTCATCGCTAATATCTAATTCTTCAAAAGTCTCTTCAAGAGGAATAATATTATTAACTTCAATGGCCAACTCAAATCTAGTTGACAATCCTCCAGTAGGCAAAGGAACTGCTACTTCTTTCAAAATACCTATAATCTTAACTCTCGCACCAGGGGTGGTTTTTTCTTCCATTCGTGGCTCAACTAAATCTTCCTTAACAAAAACATTAATTCTCTTTGGCTGCTCACCCCCAGATAAAGATTCAGGAGATTCTTCAATAACCAATCTCTGGGTATCAACCATTTCCTTACTAATTAATTTAAATCCTCCTCTTCTCCCACAAGAACATCTGGACGGTTCTCTAAACTTTTTCTCCATTTGCAAAACAGAGATCACAGTTCCGCAACTCGGACACTCAAATTTAGCATTAACAACTTGTGGCCGAACATCAGACGCCTGTCGAATAATTCCTTCAAGAACAATCATCTCATTCAAATGCTTTGACCGAATATTACGAATCTTTATGTCTTGGCTCTTAGATAAATTATACAACCTAACACGAACATCACTAACAAGCCCAGATTGTTCAATTGCCTGTTCTACAATTCTCAAAGTCTCCTCGGGATTGGTCAAAATCTCATCAGAAAGCATATTAGAAAACTCAGTCAAACTCATAAAATCAATAAAAATAACTCCTTCACTATCTCTCAAAGAATCTCCTAACTCACGCTTATGTGCATCAAAAAAATTCTTAGCATCAATCAGCAAATCCTCATTCTTAGGCTTCTTAACACTTTCACCTGAAAACTCTTCATCTTCATCCATTTTTTTGACTCCTTGTTTTAAAAAATGGATTATACAAAATTTTTAATTTTAGTTCATCCATATTAAAAAAATAAGACTTTAGTTTTTATAGATTTATATGAATTATACAGAATAATTGAAAAGATATTATCTAATAATCTTAGGTTTTATCTGAATAATCTCGCCGCTCACATCCCATCTATTAACTTTCTTTTTACCAACAACTTTCCCCATAACAGATGATATTTCATCCAAAACAGAATTTCTATAATCTCCTTCTCTGCTAAAAATCATCTCTATCCCCCAGCATCTTTCTGACACTCTTCTAACTAAAACTCTCTTAAATTTTTTTAATTTTGCGAGTTTATTTGCAATTTTAACAACATCATTTGCATTCATCTTTTCCACAAAACCAATAACTCCAGAACCAATTTTATGAGTATAACCTTTAATATCCATAAAAATTCTAAACCATAAAACTAAATAAATGTTATGAAAATTCACAACCGTGTTTGGTACAAGCAGTTTTGCTAATAGTCAAACCATCACAAGAACCTTGTCTGCAATACTCTTCAACAATTCCATCATCGTAAGTCATTGTAAACCAAACACACTGTCTTTGATAATTATCTTTTCTACAAGTTTCTTCATCAAAATCTTCACAAGGAGTTATCGGCTCACCACTACAACTTCGACTACCTAAATCTTCGCAGATTCCATTGTTACAAGTTTCATCTTCATCACAATTCCAATCACAAAATAGTAAAGTGCTCATTTCTTTTTCTGGTTTTATATTTCCAACATCTTCTCCTTCAATCCAATAACAATATTCACTATTATCCAAGCATCCTTCTCTATTGTTATTGTAGTATTCACATTTATCAGAATAACAGTAAGTATCTTCTATTCCACTACCTATATACCTTGCACATCCTGTTTTTTCAACATCACAATCCGCCTTAGAGCAGGTTATTGATGACATCTCACCTATACAAGCACCTTTTCGTTGCACGACAAGTTCACAATCTTTGTCAACAACGGGAGGTCAATACATTGGTATGATTGTTGATTATCAATCATCAGTGCCAGAAAGCAATAAAAATAATAATACTGCTTATAGATACATCAGGGTAGATCCCAAGAAATATACTTTGGCTGTCAATACATACGGAAGCGGAAAAGTGACAAGTAGCCCCAGTGGAATTAGTTGTGGTTCATCTTGCTCCAAAGAATACGATGAAGATACAACGGTTAAATTGACTGCATCCCCATCTTCCGGATACAAATTTACAGGATGGAGTGCTTGTTCAGGAACTGATTCATGTTCAGTCAAAATGAGTTCTAAAAAAAGTGTTACAGCGAGATTTGAAGAGATTGAATATGAATGTGGAACCTTTGGGGTATGGAACAATCAATCGTACACTTCAAGGTATTGGAACGGAAGTGATGACCGAAACGAATGGAAATACACCCCTTCTTGGCAAGAAGATAGTGAGCATTGTTATGAGTACTACACCTTAACCGAGTTTCACGAGAATGGTTGGGGAACTGCTGATAGTTATAGATTATGGGCAAAAACCTCTTGGGATGAAAAATATAGTTCTTGTTCTACATACACTGTACACAGCGTCAAAACCATTACCGAAAGACATAAAGGGAAAGCTGGATACGGATATTATGGCGCAGGAAAAGTCGTAGACTATGGTGATGGCAGTTGCAGTGGAAACAGTCCGTTAAATGACCTGGAAGGAACAATAACCGTTAGATTTTATTATCGAATAGCACCATTAATTCCCAAATAGTACTTTACTTAAGAAGGAATCCAAATACATTCTTGATAATTCAGACAAGATTCATGATTATCATTGAAAGTCGAACAAGTAAGGTTTCCATAACAGTAACCTCGATCATCCCACTTACACACGCCAGTATTCAAACAATAAGTACTACCTTGATAATCAGAGCAAGAAAAAGATTTTAGATTTCCCGTACAAATACCAGACTTCACAACAACTAATTCGCAAAACTCATCATTACATCTGTGAATTTCATATTTGTTCTCTCCATCAGTAATTTTACTTCTGCTAATTCCTCCCAAACTGCGAATCGTTTCAGATTCATCATCAGCTAGAGTTGCAATAAAATAATATTCTGGAGGATTAAGCTCGAATTCCAAAGTCGTTACCTCTGTTCCATCAGGATACTCTGCTCTACCCTCAAATTCTTTATAATCGTCCTGCCATTCTGATTTCCAAATTGCTGTTGCTTCATTGTCGTTAAAAACAGATTTTATTGAGTTATTTATTTTTTCCCCACCACCAGCACCAAGTTCATCATCCTCAAAAATGTCAAATAAAACTTCTTTTTCATCGCAATGCACACTCTTCACAATTAATTTAACCTCATCTCCATCTTTCACTGAAGTAGTATTCCAATACGCTGAGATAAAATTACAATCTCCCTCTAATGAAACTACTAATTCCTCTCCTTTATCAAATATAGCATTTAAACCGTGAATTGATGCAACAGTTGTCAATATTTCTGGGACCTTAACTCTAAAATAATATTCAGGTTTTCCTAAACCATCAAATTGATATTCTGCAGTCCAAGTTCCTTTTGCAACACCATCAACAAAAATTGTATCTTCAGGATTTTTCTCAACAGGGTCATCCAATCCCAAATCATCTTCAAAGATTTCGAATGAGACTTCTAACCCTTCACATCCTTTTGAGCCATAAACATACAATGAAACAACATCTCCTTTAACTGTATCAGTAATATCAATTCTGTCTCCAGTATCACTTTTCCACGAAGCCCATTCAATTGTGCAAGTGCTTTCAACAGCACCAACCATCGACATACAAAAAACCACCAATAACAGCCCTGCAACAATTCCTCTTTTCATTAATTCTGTTTAAGAAAAAGTACTTTATAAAATCAATAAAAATAACTCCTTCACTATCTCTCAAAGAATCTCCTAACTCACGCTTATGTGCATCAAAAAAATTCTTAGCATCAATCAGCAAATCCTCATTCTTAGGCTTCTTAACACTTTCACCTGAAAACTCTTCATCTTCATCCATTTTTTTGACTCCTTGTTTTAAAAAATGGATTATACAAAATTTTTAATTTTAGTTCATCCATATTAAAAAAATAAGACTTTAGTTTTTAAGAATTTATGTTAAAAATTAAAGGGCTTTGGAAAACAAAATAATCACTTCTTATAATTCTTCAACGCAACCTTAACATTCTTCAAAAGCTGAGCCATACTCTCTTCAAGTTGCGCACGATTTTTTGTTCCAGTGCAAACTAATTTTCCATTACTAAAAAGCAAAAAAGTAGCATTCGGCTCAATTAATTTATAAACCAAACCAGGAAATTGCTCTGGCTCATATTCAGTATTTTCCATTTCCAAAGCCAAAAAATTCAAATTAAGCTTAAGACTAATAGTCCCTGAAGCTACAATATTTTGGACTGTAATTTTAGGAGTGATAGTAACATTAACACTAATTTTCCTTAATTGTTTAATCACAGCCCCAACAACCTGCTTAACTTGTGCTATAGATTTAGTTCCAGTGCAAACAAGATTTCCAGAAGAAAACACCAAAACAGCTGATTTTGGTTCTTTAATTCTCAAAACAAGTCCTGGAAAAGTTTTGGGATTATATTCTGTATTCGGCTGAGTTCTCGCTAATTTAGTCAAAGGAACCGGTTTGCCAAGAGAAGTCGTTGCAACAATATTTTGAATTTTATAACTGCTTTCCTTAGCCATTTTATTATTTTTTATTTTAATTAAAGGGGTTTAACAAAATGTCTTAGCATTTTAGTTTAGCCATTTTTTATTTCCTTATTTTAAAAATGGGTCATGCCAAATCTTTTGATTTGAGCTTAGCCATCTTCTTATAATATGACAAAAAGCATTTATAAAGGTTTTCTGAAAATAATTGAGAATTATTTTCCAAAATTTCTTTTAACAGGAATTGGGGAAACTTTTTTTGGAACAAATCTCGGAAAAGATTTTTTCATAGATTTTTGTGGATAAGATTTTTTTGAAATTTTTTGTAAATCATTCCACACAGATTTAGAAGCAGGTTTTGCAAATTTATTAGAAATAATTCTTTTTTTTGGAGCCACAACTTTTTTCCTTAAAGGAACTTTAAAATGTTTTGTAGGAATAGAGGGAGAAGGAGGATTTTTTGGGAAAGATTTATTACCATAATTATTACTCCCAGACTCATCTTTCTTTTTAACTAAAAATAAAATCCAAACAATAATTCCAAGAATAATAAAAACAATAATCAAAACAACAAAAATAAAGAAAAAATCATATCCAGTTTTAGAATTTGGTCCAGAAGATGATTCAGGTGTTGAAGTTGAAGTAATCCCGCAAGATTTATTTGTAATTGGCTTTTCAGCATCATCTCCGCAATTCATAAGGTCATTAACAATTCTTATTTGTAATCCCTCTATACAATCAGACCAATTTCCAGAACTCCAATTTGGAACACACACTTCACAAGATTTACTCACAGCAGGTTTACCTGCATTATTTTCACAATTATTCAAATCAATAACAGTCCTTGTCTGAGACCCATTAATACAATCAGACCAATTTCCAGAACTCCAATTAATAACACATGTAGATATGCTACAATCTTGAATTTCAATATAACTAAAATCTCCTTCACAAGTTGAATTTATACATGTTCTATTCTGTGTTTCATTTATACAAATTGACCAACTCTCACAATTTATATCTAAAGTACATTCAATTGCCTTTGAAATAAAACTAAAAAAATTATAACTATAATTCGCTGTGACAAGCCCTTTATTAGAAATATTAATAATCTCTGTACTTAAATCTTCAGTAAAAGAAAAACTCTCATCTCCAAAAAAAGTATCTGCAGTTAAAGAAATTCCAGATGTTACAAAAACAGAATCAAATTCAGTTTCAGCTTCCATAGAAGAAGTAATATTTATTGCTCTTGGAATAACATAATTATCCAAAAAAATTCCATCTCTCAAAGAAATTGAAGCAACATCTTCAATAGAAACAATACTATTCAATAGAATAATATAATCGTCTGTGGCATTAAATTTTTCTGCAAAAACATAATTAATATTCTCTCCATTTTCTTCTTGAGTATAACCATATAAAATATATATAAAATTCACTTCATTTGGATCACTTTTATTCGCGAAATATTCTGCGCATTTCCCTCCTATTAAAGTATCACTCTTTAAAATAGAAATATCACTTGAACTTTCTTGAAAAATAGAATCCCATACAGCCTCAATTTCTATATTATCACAATTCTCTGGTAAATCAACATCAGTAATAACTTTTCCAGTTAAAATTGAATCTTGAACTAAAAAAACTCCAAAAAAAGCAAACATAATAAAAATTAGCATAACAAAAGTAAAATATCCTATCTGTGCTTTTTTAAAAATTTTAACCATATTTATAATTTCTCTTCTGTAATTTAAAATCTTCAATTATTTCCTTTATATCTGCAATTTCTGACAAAGGTTTATCATTTCTTAATGCAGTAAATCTCGGAAATCTCAAAGCCCAACCAGAATTATAATTAGGAGATTTTTGAATTTCTTGATATGTTACAGAAACTATTATTTTAGGTTTTATCTTAACATCCTTCCCCTTCTCCTTAAAAATTAAAGGTCTAAGTAACTTAGTCAATTCTTCAAAAGATAACCCACTTTCTGATTTCTCTTTAATGCCTGTTCCTACTTTTCCAATTTCTAAATATTCTCCTCTTTTCTTCCCACGGCAAGAAAGAATAAAACTAGAAAGCCAACCAGAACGTTTCCCAGTTCCCCATTCAGCACCAGTAATAACCAAATCCAAATCTCTTTCGTCAGGTTTTATCTTCAGCATATGCCCAACTCTTCTACCAGGTTTATATTCTGCTTTCAAACTCTTCATCATTACGCCCTCCTGGTTATCCCGAAGAGCTTGCTTATAAAATTCCTTTGTTTTTTTCTCATCACTAGTAATAATCTGCTTAGAAGAAATAATTTTATATGGATGATTTTTAATAACTCTTCGGAGAAGCTTAGTTCTCTTTTCAAAAGATTCATCTAATTGAGATTTGCCATTATACAACAAAATATCAAAAACATTTACTTCAACAGGAAGTTTTTTTTGAAGTTCATCAATATTGTATTTTCTTCGTATCCTCTGGCTGATTGCTTGAAAATCAGTATATTTTTTTGTCTTTCTATTATATCCAACTGCTTCAGAATCTAAAATAAAAGAATTACCTTTAACATATTTTAAAATATGCTCAACTACTTCAGGAAATTGTTTTGTAACATTTTCTAAACTTCTAGTAAATAATTTAATTTCATTATTATTTTTATGAATCAAAAGCCTAAACCCATCATACTTATACTCAACAGCGCAAGGAGCCCCTAATGCCTTAAACCCCTCTTTAATTGTGACAGCTTTTTGTGCAAGCATTGCCTTAATTGGTTTTCCAATTTGTAACTTTACTTTACCTAACTCCTTTAATTTCTTTTTCTGTACTATATCAAAAACAATTGCCAAATCATTTGACCTATCAATCGCTCTCTGAATTTTATCAGAAACCTCTTTATCTTTTTTGAAAAAAGCAACAGCCATAGATTCCCTAACAGTGCTCTCTTGAATTCCAATTCTCAAATCACCAATCAAAGTTCTAACAAGATATTTTGCCTCAACAGGATTTGCAGAAGTCAACAACTCATTAATCAAACCTAATTTTTTTCCCACAGTTCCTTTACCAACAAGTTCTGGAAGTTTTCTTAAATTTTCAATTACTTTTTTTGTAGTCAAAATATGTGAATGCAAAGTGTGTTGTTTTTTATGTAATATAAATTTTTCAGCAACCAAACCAATATCGCCAAGAACTTTCCACTCATGAATAACTTTTTTCTCTTCAGTTCCAGTAGATTTCGCAATCACCTTAATCGCCAATTGATTACTAATTCCAATTCTTCGCTCATCATATTCAGGATAAATATCTCCCAACAACAAATACATAACATCCCTATCTTCTAAAGAAAGATGTCTCAAAAATTTAGAAAGCATATCTATTTTTTCCAAACGTTTAGTCGTGGAAGAAACCTCTTCATAAAGTTCTGCAAGTTTTAAGTATCTCATTTTATCACCAGCTAATTAAAGAAAAATCTATTTTTAATATTATTCTTTAATTAATTCTGCATAATTAAACTTGCCTTCCAAAAAGGAATGTTTTTATGGTAAAGTGAATCAACTTTAATCTTTAAACCATTCTCTAAAACAATCTCCTCACCCATTGAAACTCCAAAAGATTCTTTCGTATCAAGATATTCAAATGAAACATTTACAATAGTCTGCGTGGGAGTACTCTCTTTTATTATGCCCAAACTAATAACATAATCTATATTATTATAATTAATTGTAACTGAATTTTCTTCCCCAACTTCAAAACGCCCACCACAATCCTGCAAACAATCTCCTATCCAGCATTGATCATCTCCACAAACAGGATTTGCTGAAACAATTTTAACATATCCTCCTGGCAGGCAACCCTCACTATCAAGATATAAGGATTCTCCATTCTTCAATTCAAATGATTTCTTTTCTTCTATATCATGAAAGGTTTCTTCAATTGAAGAAATTATTGAGATTGTTGACTTTGGCATTTTCCCCCCTTTACTTAATTTTTCCTCAGTAGAAGAATCATCTTTATAATAACACTTTCCAGTTAATTTAAAATCATAATCCTCTCCTTTAAAACTGATTTTATTGCTGTAAACTTCACCATTAAAAAATCCATTCTTCAGATAAAAATAACCGCAATCATCAGGGCATTCAAATTCTGTTTCACCACAAACATTGTCACCACAAGTGTTTCCTCCGAATAAATTTTGCCAAAAATAAAAAAACCTAATTTTTGAATGCACAAATTCCCAATTGCCTGAATAAGCATTTTCTTGCACAGATTTTTTGTAATCCCCCACACTATTATTAGAATCTTCAGCATAAATTAATGATAAACTCATAACCAAAAATAAAATTCCAAAGATCACCAAGACTTTTTTCATATCCTAATTAACAAAACATCTTTTAAAAATCTACTCATCTTTCCAAAGCCCATGTAGATTACAATACTCTCTTGTTTTAACATTCTTCTTCACAGGAAACTTTGCTTCTGGTTTTTCACCAGGTTTTAAAAACTTTTTAGAAACACCCTTATCAGTTGAAATTTCAATCCACTCAATATAATGCTCATCTGTCATTGGGTGTTCAACCTCTCCAACTTTAACAACAACACCCTCATCGTTTTTCTCCTGTATAGGAACATGCTTTTCCCCTTTTTCAGGGTCTTGTGTTTTTTCTTCAATTAATTTCATATTTTCTCCGCAACAAACCAAATCTCCTGCTCCAGAATGCAAAACCTCCACAATATTTCTACATATTTCGCATTTGTAAATTTCTTTTTGATTTGTCATTTTAATTTAAACCCTAACAACCTCTTTAATTTTTTCAATTAATTCTTTTTTCTGCTGTTCATTCAAATCCTTATCTAACTTCGGATAAAAAACATCGTCTTCAAAATTTTGATGTTTAATTAATAATTTTTTCAAATCTTCAATTTTATCTTTAGAAAAATCCTCTTCAACAAATTTCATTAACTCTAATAAATCTCCGTGTTCTCCCATTAAATCAAAAATCTCATGAACCTCTTCACCCTTAATTTTTTCATAAAAATTAAAAATTGCTTTTTCTTCAACAAAAAAATGCTTCTGCAAAGTCCATTTAAAATTATCAAAAAGATTTTTCGCCTTTTCTTTATCTTCTTCTTTAGTAAAATTTATTAAAAAAGAAAGTAATTTCCCATGCTCTTTAATTAATAATTCATTGATTGATTCCATTTAATATTTTTCACATTTAATTTGATAATAACTTTTGGCATGGTCGCAAGAAGGACATTTCTCAAGAGCCTCTTTTCCAATATGAACATAACCACACTCACGACAAACCCATTTAACCTCTTCTGATTTTTTAAAAACACTTCCTTTTTCAACCTCATCTAATAATTTTTCATATCTTTCCTCGTGATGCTTCTCTGCTTTAGCAATAGCTCTTAATCTATTTGCAATTTTCTGCAACCCCTCTTCTTCAGCAATTATTGCAAATTCAGGATACATATCTTTTTGCTCGTAATGTTCTCCAGCAATCGCAGCTTTCAAATTTTCAATAGTTGTATCATAAACAGTTGGAACAGAAGAATCAATTTCAACTTCATCATTATTACCCAACTCTTTTTTTAACTCTTGAATATGCTCAAAAATTCTCTTAGCATGAACCCTCTCATTATCCGAGGTCTCTAAAAAAATAGCAGCAATTTGCTCATAACCTTCTTTCTTTGCAACCTTTGCATAATAATTATAACGATTTCTCGCCTGACTCTCACCAACAAAAGCTTTACATAAATTCTTTAATGTTTTTTCCATTATGAAAATAAGTCTATCTTATTTAAATAAATTTGGTATCTTTTTAGAAACTTAGAATTACTTTCCTCTTCGCTTTCCAGCCCTAACACTCGGCCGACTCTTATTCATTGGATTCTTACTCCTCAATCCACGAGACTTTTTCCCAGCAGAAGTCAATCCCCTCATAGGACGATTCTGATTCTTAGGTTTACAAATCCAATTTATATTTTTATCATTTTTTATTTCAGGTTTACTCACATCAACACAAATAACTTCATAAAAATAATGAACACCATCTTTTCCAATTTCATAAGAATTCAAAACTTCAAGATTTTTGTATTTCCTTGCAACTCTCTGTTCTGCAATCCACTTGTAACTCATTTTCAAAGTTTTTCTAGTATGCAACCTCTTACTTCTTCTTCCTTTATTTGGACGCGTTCTTTTATGTCCTCCCCTCTTTAATCTTATTCTAATTATAACAAAACCTTTTTTATCTTTATAACCCAAAGCTCTTGCTCTATCTAATCTTAAAGGTTTCTCAACTTTAGTAAAAACTCCAGAATTTCTCCATTCAACCATTCTTTCTCTCAAAATTTTTGAATCTGGTTTTTTCCAAGCTTCTCTCAAATAGTAATATAATCCTTTAACCATAAATTATTTTTGAAACATGACTTTATAAATGTTTCAAAAATAATCCTGAAAGGCGAGCATTTCCATAACTGCGAGTATAAATATTTTTAGAAAAATTTCAGGGTACGCCCGTGGGGTGTTAATTCCCAAAAAAAGTTAAATGAGCCTGCACGGATTTGAACCGTGGACCTCTGCCTGTCTGAATATAATTTTTATCAGAGCAGCGCTCTGCCAGACTGAGCTACAGGCTCATTATAGTATCGAATTATGTGAAAGACTATTTAAGATTTACGTTGAAGGATAGCTGTGTGCCAGACCGAGATTATTGAAGTGCGACAAAAATAACAAATCAATATCGACTTTTCAATAATGGAGTAGAGAGATTACACGAACACCAACAATTTACATATGGGTAAGTGTGGTGCCGAGTTAAGCTACAGGCTCACATAAGAAAATTATTAATATAAGATTTATAAGTTTTGTGAATTCAATTATTCCTCGTCATCTCCAACACCTGCATTAGTAACCCAAAAAATAGTTTCATTATCTGGCAAGTTTGGACTATCAATTAACTTAGCAACTCTTGAGCCTTTTTTTCCACGCCTAAGGTAAACACGATAAGTTGATGCATGTCCAACAATATTTCCGCCAATTGCAGTTGTCGGGTCGCCAAACATCTGTGCAGGATTTGCCATAACCTGATTAGTAACATAAACCGCTAAATTATGTGTCTCAGCCAATCTCATTAAATCATGCATGTAACGATTCAACTTTTGTTGTCTATCTGCAAGTTGCCCTCTGCCAGCAAACTCTGCTCTAAAATGCGCAGTCAAAGAGTCAACAATAACTAATTTAATCGGCTCGCCATTTTTAATCATATCTCCCACTTTTTCCAAAAGCAACATCTGATGGTCAGAATTAAAAGCTCTTGCAACCAAAATATTTTTCAAAACTTTTTCAGGGTCTGCACCAATTCCTTCAGCAATCTGTTTAATCCTTGCAGGTCTAAAAGTTCCTTCAGTGTCCATAAAAACCGCCTTACCATTTGCCCCTCCTTTTTCTTCAGGCAATTGAACATTAACTGCCAAAGTTGAACCAAGCTGAGTCTTGCCAGAACCATAGCTTCCAAATGCTTCAGTTATGGCCCTTGACTCAATTCCTCTTCCTCCCAGAAGCTCATTAACACTTTTACTTCCTGTTGTAATATAAGAAACATTGGCTCTTTTTGCAGCATACTCCACACCATCTGTAAAACCAAGTTCAAGCATATCTCTTGCAGCCTGAATAGCTTTTCTGGCAACAGCAGAACTCACTCCTGCAGCATCGCCTAAACTTGCTGGACTCATAACTGCCAAAGACATCATATCAAAAATACCAGCAGATTCCAATTTAGCAGCAACAGCAGGACCAATCCCAGGCAAATCAGTTAATTGAGGTTCTTTATTCTCTTTATCTTTATTCTTTACCATATAAAATAAATATTCATTCCATTTATAAATTTTATACAATCCAAAACTATACAATCAGAAAATATCTAATAATCAACCAAAAACTAATAAATAAAAAAATATAAAACCAAATTGTCTCAAAAAAACCTCCAGTTCTAATAAAACCTCTAACTTTATATTCAAAAGGATAAAAAGGTTTAATTCCCATAACACTAAAACAATCAACAAAAAGATGCAAACCATATCCTAAAATAAATCCATAAAAAATTGTCTTAGAAATAAAAAATAAAGGAAAACTAATTAATCCCAAAAACAAAAAACTATGGAAAATTTTTCTATGTCCTGCAAAAAATTGTAAAGGTCTGAAAATTATTATCTTACCTAATTTTGAAAAACGTGAATCAATATCTGGAATAAAAGTAGAAATTAAAACAATTATTAAAAATAAAAGTTTATTATCAAAATAATTTAAAAAAATTAAACTAAAAAACAATGCAATAATTAAATGGGTTCTGATTAACATATCAAATTTTTCCTTTTTTAAATCTAATATAAATCATAGCAAAAATAGCGCCAATTAAATTTGAAATTAAATCTAAAGAAGTATTAATATAACCTCCAACTCCTGTTTCAGGAGTAATAACTGTTGCAATAAATTCTATGACTTCATTTAATGCCCCTAATCCAAAACCAGCCATTATAACAACAATTGACAACGAAGTCCACTTTTTCCAATTTGATTTTAACAAAGGTTTCAATAAAACATAAATAACAAGTGTGGCTACAAAAAAACCAACAATATGAACAAATTGGTCATACTTCAAAATAAAATAAGTTTCAGAAATATTAATCAATATTAATTCATATAGTCTGTTGCCATTTTTGAATAAAACACCTCCCCCAGACATATGCAAAAATCCCCAAAAAGATAATCCCCACAAAACACTATTAGGATAATTAACTTTTTTGTTAGTAAATAAAATTAAGCTAAAAAAGAAAACTACAACTCCTACGTAAATTATAAACTCATAATTTTTCCTAGATAAAAAAATAAAAGTAAAAACCAATAAATAAATTAAAGTTAAAATAAAAATTTTCCATTGACTCTTTTTAATTAACATAAATCATTTTTGAAACACAACTATATAAAAGTTTCAAAAATAATCTTAGAAGGGTGAGCATCTTCTGAAATTTCAAATAAATGAGTAAAAAATTTAAAAGGGGAATTTAAAGAAAATTTCACAGAATGTGAATTGAGTATTTCAATAATTGCGAGTATAAAGATTCGCATTCAAAAATTCAACAAATCTGCAATAAAATAACTAATAAAAATTAATTAATAAATCATTCCACTTCTAAATTTTTAACTAACTCATCCAAATCAATTTCTTTTGCTTCATCAATAATAAATTCTGGATTATTAAAATAATTATTTCTGCGCACATTTCCAGAAAACATCATCTCTTTACCGAGCAAATTTTGTTTTTGTTGAGATAATAAATCTTGATTTTCCAATTCAGTTATTCCTAATTCAGAGAGTTTATCATGAAACACAACACTTCTAATTGATTCAGTGCCATCATCAATAACTACATTTATCAAAGCTCTTTTTTCTGGAATAACTTTCCCATGTTCTGCGCACATAAAATTTTCCCCTTCAGGAGTAACTTTCTTTTTACACTCAGAACAAACATTAAAAAATTTAGGTTCAAATGCTTGAACAATAAAAGCCCTTGTTTTAACATTATCAGACAATCCGAATTCAGAAATACTTTTTTCTTTAGTAATTCTTTCTGTAACTAAATTATCAAAAACCGCATCACTCAATTTAAATTCAGAAAAACTTCCCAAATGGATTTCATTATCTCTCATACTCCCTCCAATAATCTCAATAGATTTTCCTTCACTAACAATATCTTTTTCAATTAATTCAATGTGATTAGTATCCCATAAAACAACCTTAATATTAGATGTATCATCTGCTATAAATAAATTTGCAACTTTTCCTTCATCACCTTTTTTTGTAGTAAAATTTCTTACAGGAAACAAACTTACAACTTTTCCAATAACATTAACCTTTCTCATCCCAGGTAGCAATTCTTCAATTTTTGATTTTTCATTTTCAAAAGAAATTCCAAGTTCTGCACTAATAACTTGCAAGGCTCCTTCTTTACTAATTAACCCAGAAAGTTTTGATTGTTTAGCTTCAACACGACGCTCAATCTCTTCTTTATCTAATCCTGAAACTTTTATCACTCTTTCTAAAAATTTATCATAATTATTATTCATTATTAAAAAAAATAAAAGGTATTTTTAAGTATTATGATAAAATTTAATCATAATTAAAAAACTAACCAAAAACTTATAAATATCTTTAATCAAAATTTAACATGGGAGTGGGAATAAATGGGGCAAAATATAAACTAATGCCAACGTCTCCAGATGTAAATTTAGGAACTATTCAAGAAACTGCAAAAAAAATAGTAACTGAATTTGGGGGAACAAATAAAGAATACACAATTGAACCAGTTGCATTTGGATTAAAAGCTGTTATAGTTTTCTTTTTTTATCCTGATGATAAAAACGCAGAGGAAGTAGAAAAAAAACTTACAGAAATAGAAAACGTAGCATCAGTTCAATTAATTGATATGCGAAAAATTGCTTAAAATGATTTCCCCTGAACAAGAACAACAAATAAAAAAACAACTTCTTGAACAAATAGATTCAACATTTCCAGAGGACAAAAAAGCAGAAGCAAAAGCACAATTAGAAGGAATGACAGGAGAACCATTTGTTGAATTCTTAAAACAAAATAATTTAATTAAAGAGGATGGAACACAGCCAGGGCAACAATGTGTTTTTTGTTCAATTGTTTATGGAGATGTTCCTTCAATAAAAATTCAAGAAAATGAAAAAGCAATTGCAGTTTTAGAACTAAATCCGATTTCAAAAGCTCACGCAATAGTAATTCCAAAAGAACATATTTCAAAAGAGGAAAATTTACCTCAAGAAGCAATGGTTTTGGCAAAAGAAATTTCAGAAAAAATAAAAGAAAAATATAATCCAAAAGATGTAACATTCTTTAATACAAATATATTTGGACATGAAATAATTAATATTCTTCCAATTTATACTAACGAAACAAAAGATTCTCCAAAAAAACAATCAGTACAAGAAGAATTAAAACAAATAGCAGAAGAATTATCTCAAACAAAAAAAGAAACAAGTAAAAAAATAGAAACAGAGCCTCAAGAAGAAATTAATGAAAAAAATACTTGGTTGCCTAATAGAATTCCTTAAAACCAAAAATTCCACAAATCATCAATTATTCCAAAATAAAAAAGAATCATCAGAATTATAAAACTAATTAAAAAAACAGGAACAAAAGGAATTCCTTGACGAATTTTAACCATTTTATATTTTCTCTGGATTTGCTTAATTTGTTTTTCTGTCAAACCATCCCAACTCGCCTTAATAAAATCTTTTCCAATTTGTACATTATTATACAACCAATCACCTTCACCTAAATTAGAAACTTCTACATTCTTAATCATACAAACTTTATCAATTGCTTTAGCATATAAATAAAGATAAGGAAAAAAGAAAATCATTCCTCCGAAAATAAAAAATAATTCATTCAAAAATCCAAACCCAAAAATTCCCAACCCAATCACTAAAAATATCAACACAAAATGTTTATTTTTCTTAAATTGTTTTTTCAGTTCTTTTTTAAATTTTTTAAAATGTTTAATAGTTAAAAAAATGCTCACAAATAAACCATAAAATGCTCCGATAAAAAAGAAAATAAACAAAAAGGAAATAAAAATTTTTGAATTTTCTAAAAAAGTATAATTAAAAGGTAACACAGTTCCTAAAGCAATCATTAGTTTAGCATCCCCTCCAGCAAAAATTCTTCCATAATAAAATAGATTACCTAATACAAAAAAAATTCCCAAACCGATTAAACCTTGATAAAAAAAATTAAAATTCTCGTTAAATAAAGAGTAAAAAAATCTAAATCCCAATGCAAAAATTATTAAAGAAAAATTTAACCAATTTGCAACTTCACGCTTTCTTAAATCTTGCACAGTTGCAAATATAATCCAGATTAATGCAAGAACACTTAAAAAAATTATTTCAAAACTTATCATAAATTAGTTTTACAATTAAACTATTTAAAAGTTTCAAAAATAATCTTAGAAGAGTGGACATCTTCTGAAATTTCCAATAAATAAGTGAAAAATTTAAAAGGCGAATTTAAAGAAGATTTCACAAAGTGCGAGTTGAGCATTTCAATACTTACGAGTGTAAAGATTTTTAAAAAAAACCTGCAACAAAAAATAAAACAAAATATAATTTATAAAATCATTTATTTTTTTTCAAAACATCAGAACTACGAAACTTACCCCCTTTTTTGTAAGGATGTTTTTTCTTTTCGCGCTTTTTATCTTTTCTTTTATTACGTCTTTCAGAATTAGCATTTGCCATTAAAATTATTAAGACCTACAATGAGTTCCTATAAGAGGATCATCTCCTTCAATTTTAATCAAAGTATATTCTCCCCCATTCTTAGAATATCCTAAATCCTCACATTCAACTCCGGATTTGCAATCAATGTCACAAGGTTTTACACCATAAGCTTTAAACTCATCTCCTAAATTTAAGACATTACAAGTTGTTTCATATTTATTATCTCCATCATTTAACTCCATCACTTTAGAGCAATAACCAAATATGCTATTAGTCGTGCAAGCAGTCTCACAAGAATTTACAATATTATCAACATTTTCATTAGAAAGCCAAGGAGCAATTCTATTCCACCCAACCATAAAACCAATAATCATAATCGCCAAAATAAAAACTCCAAGCACAATTAAAATTATCGCATTAGTAGATAATCCCTGAGCTCTCTTATCACTTCTTTTAATCATAAATAAATTAATATTTTATTATTTAAAAATGTTTCATTAAGGTTTTTTATATTTAATAGAAAATAAAAGTTCGTCTTCTTTCAGCCATTGAGGAAAAATATTTGTTTTATTAATCTCTTGGTAAAAATAATTCGCATCTTCATTCATAAACTCTTTAAATTCAATTTGATTGTTCACATTTTTAATTATATCAACTCCCACAAAAGAATTTCTCAAATTAATTGTTGAAGAAATAAAACTAAGAACTGCTAATGTGCAAACTGCAAAAACACCTATTACTAAAATTGTTATAGGAATATCTCCTTTATTATTTTTCATCTACCCATTCCTTAATTTTTTGCTCATTATTTAAATTAACTGAAAATGCAAATTTTGTTTTAGTTTCCAGTCTTGAAATTTCTCCAACATCATCACTCACAAAAAAATTTCCATCTTTCACAACTAAATTACTAGGATTAATATTTTTGGCATCGGCCATCTTAGATGAAATAAAAATAAATACTATCAAAGTCACAACTATAATCATTGTAGCAACAACCCAAGTTATTGTTTCAGCAATTTG
>JBDLJZ010000009.1:0-27290 GCA_039714095.1 Nanobdellota archaeon
AAGATAGATTTAATTTAACTTTAGAAAAAGGATTAAGAAAATTTGAAAAGTTTGCAAAAGATAAAAAAATTATTTGTGGAAAAGATTGTTTTCTATTATTTCAGAGTTTTGGATTTCCAATTGAAATAACAAAGGAATTGGCTGAAGAAAAAGGAATTAAAATTAGTGAAAAAGAATTTAAAAAAGAATTAAAAAAACATCAAAAATTATCTAGAACTTCCACAGTGGGTAGATTTAAATCTGGTTTAGCAGATGATTCTGAATCAACAACAAAATTGCATACTGCTGCACATTTGCTTTTAGAAGCTTTAAGAGATATTTTACAAGATAAAAATATAACTCAAAGAGGAAGTAATATTACTGCTGAAAGATTAAGATTAGATTTTTCTTTTCCGAGAAAATTATCTGATGAAGAAATTAAAGAAGTTGAAAATTTAATTAATGCACAAATTCAAAAATCTTGTGAGGTTGTGCGAGAAGAAATGACTCCTAAAGAAGCAAAGAAAAAAGGAGCTTTAGGTGTTTTTGATACTAAGTATGGGGAGAAAGTTTCAGTTTATACTATTGGAGATTTTTCTAAAGAAATTTGTGCTGGCCCACATGTTGAAAGTCTTTGTAATCTTGGACATTTTAAGATTAAGAAACAGAAATCTACTGGAGAAGGTGTGCGTAGAATAAAAGCTGTTTTAGGATAGATTTTTAAACTTAATTTACTCTTATTTTGCATGACAAATAATTTAATAGCTAAAATAGGGATTAAAGTTAAAACTGTAAAAAATATTGTTTATTCTACATTTTTACATCCTTTACAAGATACAGATATTAATAGAAATACAGGAGAAATTATAAAACATTATAATTCACAAAAAGATTCTTATAGCAGTAAAAATTTTTGATTTGATTATCTGGGATCATAATAATCTGCTAAATTATATTTCTCTTTAAGTTTTTTAAATTGATAAATCTCAAACAAATTTAATCGTCCTTTTGTGTTTATTTTGTTCTCTAAATTTATTATTGTTTGAGCATCTTTGTACTCATATAAATTATCTCCAAATGATTCTCCATTAGATATTAGCATAATTTCTGGTTCTGATTTAAGTATTGTTCCTCCAATATAATTTATCTGGTCATTTGTAATTATTGAATGCCCTGTTGTCTCAATAAAACAATACCCTGTATTTTGATGACTATATTCTTCAGGACATTTTACCCCAACTGATTCATGATTCTCCTCTTGATGATAAAAAATAACTGTCTCATATCCAAGTTCTTTTAAAAGTAAAACTAATAATTCAGATTTCTCACCACAAATACCTTGTTGTTCATAAAGAACTTCATAGGGATATCTTTGATGATAAATTTCATGTCCAAATTCAATGTCTGTCTTATTTGAAAATCCAAAATCAATTTTCTGAACCAAACTAACCGCAATTCTAAATTGGTCTTCTTTATCAGAAGTTATTTCTTTTATCTTTAAAATAAGTGAAAGGATTAATTCTCGTTGTTCTTCATCATATATTTTTTTTATTTTAAAATCCCTTCTCACAGGTATTTCTCCATCTTCATAAGAAATAGACCTTGAAAGCCCTGATAAATAATCTACTAAACCTCCATAAACAATATAATTTATTTCCCCTTCTTCACCTCTTAAAATATACTTAAGATTTATTTCTTTTGATTGATTTTGGTATTTTGAAATACAATATTCATCCTCTCCAAATGCAATTTCTGAACATCCGCAAACTGAAGCTCTTCTAATTAATTTGCCGTTTGCACAATAAAAAGGTTTAATCGTTGAACAATCTCCAGAGAGAGTATCGTCAATACAATTCTTTGAGGGGTTAATGGCCATAATTGTATAATACAATAATACTATAAGTAAAGCAGTGATAATTAAATACATTAAAGGTTTTACAAATGGATCAATATTTATTCTTGGTGTTGAAAAAAATTTCTTTCCTCCTTTTTCATCAAACATAATTTATTATACAAATAGAAATATAAAAATATAACTACTCCAAATAAATTGCCGGTTTTCCAGGCTTTGCCTTCTTTGATTTATTTTCAGAATCATATTTATTTTTGTCGTTTACAGCAAAAAGATTTATGTTTTCAATTTCTTTGTAAAGTTCTAATTCATTTGGCATTACATAGACATAAACTTTTGCATCTTTTTTTCCAGTTAATTTTTTTACATGTTCTATATCTGATTTTAATTTACCAATTGCTTTTTCTTGTTTTTCAAATTGATTATCTATTTTTTGTTCTTCTGGTTTTGGCCAATTTGATTTTACTATAAAACTTTTTAATTTTATTTTTTCCCAAAGTTCTTCTGTTATGTGTGGGCAAAATGGATGAAGAAGTTTTAATGATTTTTCTAAAATTTCTTTTGAAGTTTCTTCTGGAAGTGAGTTAAATAATTCTCTAATTTTTATTATTGCTAAATTATACTTAAAATTTTCAATTTGATTTGTTACTTCTTTTATTGTTTTGTTTAATTTGCTTTCTGTTTTTTTATCTGCTTTTCCAATTTTTACTTTTTGAAAATAATCATAAACCTTGTTTAGAAATTTATAATTTCCAATTAAAATTTTCTCTTCCCAATTTGTATCTTTGTCTGGAGAAGCAAAAGACATTAATGCTAGTCGTAAAGAATCTGCTCCATTTTTTTCTACAATATCAAGAGGATTAATTACATTTCCCAAGGACTTTGACATTTTTCTTCCATCAGCTGCATGAAGCATACCTTGATGAAAAAGTTTTTTTGCTGGTTCGTCAAAATTTAAAATTCCTAAATCTCTTAAAAATTTTGTATAAAATCTAAAATAAATTAAATGCATGCACGCGTGTTCTGCTCCACCCACATAAGTATCAATTGGGCACCAATAATTTACTTTTTCTTTATTAAAAATTTCTTTGCTATTTTTGGTATCACAGAATCTTAGTTGATACCATGATGAATTTACAAATGTATCCATTGTATCTGTCTCACGAATTGCTTTTCCTTTGCATTTAGGACATTTTGTATTTACAAATTCTTTATTTGTTAATAATGGATTCCCTTTCCCAAATGTAACTTTTTTTGGAAGTTTTATTGGCAAATCTTTTTCTGCTACTGGAACAATTCCACATTTTTCACAATTAATAATTGGAATTGGGGTTCCCCAATATCTTTGACGAGACACAAGCCAATCTTTTAGTTTATATTGAACTGCTTTTTTTGCCAAACCTTTCTTTTGTAAGTATTTTGTTATTTTATCTTTTGCATTTATATTTAAAATCCCATTAAACTTTTCCGAATTAATCAATACTCCTTCTCCAGTATACGCTTCTGTAATTTTATTTGATTTTTCTTCGTAATCTTTTGGATGAACAACAACTTTAATTGGAATCTTATATTTCTTTGCAAATGCAAAATCTCTTTTATCGTGAGCTGGAACAGCCATTACCATTCCCGAACCATAATCAGCCACTACAAAATTTCCTGCATAAATTGGAATTTTTTCATTGTTAATTGGATTGGTTGCGTAGCTTCCTATGAAGACACCTTCTTTCTCGAAATCAATTTGTTCTTTTTTGCCCTCTTTAGAGGGTACACCTGTGTGTGCTGAAACTGATTTTAATTTTTTTAGAAAATTGTCGACTTCTTTTTCCTGTTCCTTTGTAACAATTTCTTTTAATTTTGGATGCTGTGCAGAAATAACCATAAAAGTAACTCCATAAATTGTATCTGGACGAGTTGTGAAGATTGAGAAAGATGGTGCTGAAGTTATTTCTTCAAGAAGTTCTGGGAATTCATCTGTTCCCATGTGTTTTTCAATAAAATGTCCGCGTCCTTTAAGTTCAATTAATTTTGCAGAGAGTTTTTTAGAATAAAGTTTTGCACTTTCTAATCTCTCGGGTTTATCATTATTTGAATAAAAAACAATTATCTCATCAACTCTATTTTTAATTGATTCATCAATCTTAAAATCTTTATATTCTTTATTTAACCACTCATTGCACTTTTCTCTTCCAGTAACAGGTGCAACTAAAATTAATTTCTTAATTTTCTTTTTTGTATCTCCCAACCATTTGACTAAAAATGCTGCTCCTGTGCTTGTTCCAATCAAAACAAAATTCTCATCAATTTTTAATTTTTTAATTTCTTTTTCCCAATTTTTGTATTTTGGTGCCCAACTCTCAGGCATTAAAGGAACTTCGCATTTAATATTTTTTTCCGCTAATTTTTTCTTAATCCATGGAAACCAATGCTCTTTATGTTTAGCTGCAAAATTATCTTTTCCTATTCTATCTTTAGGACTACTTCCATGAATAATTATAACATTAGAAGTTTTATCTTTGGGAGTTTCTATCTCAAAATCAATCTCAGTTCCGTAACTTTTTCCAATCCAATTCTTTTGCATTGTTTTTGTTCTTTGTGGCCAATCTAATTCATTTAACTTATCAAGAAGTTCTTCTGCATAATCTGTAATTTTAAAAAACCATTGCTCCAAATGTCTAACTTCAACTTCAACATCTTCGTGTCTCCAACATTTTCCATCTTGAACTTGTTCGTTTGCTAAAACTGATTCACATTTTGAGCACCAATTAACAGGAGCTTTTTTCTTGTATGCAATTCCTTTTTCAAACATTTTTAGGAAAATCCATTGGTCCCATTTATAGAAATCTGGAGAAGCTGTATTAATTATTCGTGACCAATCATAACTTAACCCCAATGCTTTTTGTTGTTTAATATAATTTTTTATTGCTTTATTTGTGTATTCTTCTGGATGTGTCCCTGCATTTATTGCTGCATTTTCTGCCGGAAGTCCCAAGGCATCATATCCCATAGGATGAAGAACATTAAATCCTTGCATCATTTTAAATCTTACACGAATATCTGCGATTGTATAATTTAATGAATGTCCTATATGAAGTCCTGCTCCTGAAGGATAAGGAAACATTTCAAGACAATAATATTTTTCTTTCTTGTTTTTCTTTACTTCAAAAACTTTTTTTTCTTCCCATTTCTTTTGCCATTTAACTTCTATTTTTTTAAAATCCATAATTTTATTAGTAATTCAGAACTTTTAAATATTCTTTTGTTATATTTTTTATATGAACAAAATTCAAGTTTATTTTATAGGAGATACTGTTTCAAGTAATAGTTCTGAAGCACACCAATTAAACAAAAAAAGTTCATTTGGGGAATTGGTTGGAGAAAAAATTCAGTATTCTTTAGTTGAATCATTGTTTCTTATTGAAAATGGAAAGATGGAAATTTTTATGCAAAATAAAAAAATAAATAAAGAAAATTTATTAAAAAAATTTCAAAGAATAGATAAGAAATTTCAATTAAAATATTCTGTTTTTAATGATTTAAGAAAAAAAGGTTATGTAGTAAAAACTGCTTTGAAATTTGGTGCGGATTTTAGAGTTTATGATAAAGGTGTGAAAATGGGGCAAAAACATGCAAAATGGCTTGTGTTTATTGAACGAGAAGCAAATAAGTTGACTTGGCATGAATTTTCTGCTAAGAATAGGGTGGCACATTCAACAAAGAAAAAATTGCTTTTGGCTATTGTTGATGAAGAAAATTCAGTAAGCTATTATGAAGTTAGCTGGATTAAGCCTTAGAAGATAAAGTTATTTTAAATTATTTTTATAACAGAATATTTATAATATCTTTCTTTTTATTCCAATCATGCAAGATACATCAAAAATAAAAGAACAAATATTATTTTTTATAAAAGAAAAAGGACCTTCTCTTCCAGTCAATGTAGCAAAAAAAATAAACTTTAGTCCGCTTTTTGCGTCAGTATTTTTATCTGAATTATTCTCTGAAAAAAAACTAAAAATAAGCCATCTTCGTGTTGGAAACTCTCCTCTCTATTTTATTTCAGGTCAAGAATCTCAGTTAGAAAACTTTGCCGAGCATATAAAAAGTAAAGAAAAAGAAGCATTTCTATTATTAAAAGAAAAAAAATTTTTAGAAGATATTAAACAAGAACCTGCAATTAGAGTCGCACTTAGATCAATAAAAGATTTTGCATTCCCTTTTGAAAAAAATAATAAATTTTTTTGGAGGTATTTTATTATCCCTGAATCTCAGTTTATCCAAGAAGTATCTCTAAAAAAAGAAGCAGAAATTTCTAAAGAAAAAATAGGACTACAAAAAAAACAAGAACTTAGTGAAGAAATTAAAAAAGAAATTTCTCAAAAAAAGAAATCTATTAAGAAAAAAACGTCCAGAAAAAAAGATAATAAATTTTTCAATAAAATAAAAGAATTTCTTGCAGAAGAATCTATTACAATTATAGATATTGAAGAAGTTAGTCAAGGAGATTTGATGTTAAAAGTAAACGAAAACGAAAACGAAAAATTAATTGTTGCTTATAATAAAAAAAGAATTACAGAAACTGAAATAATTAAAGCAAATAAAAAAGCAACAGAAATGGGATTGAATTATACTATTTTAAGTTTTGGGGAACCTGCAAAAAAACTCCAAAAATTAATAGATGCTGTAAAAAATCTTTCAAAAATCAAGAAATTAAAATAAAAATCTTTAAAAACTACTAATTAAGTCTGATATTATGGGAAAAATTAAATCAAAAGTAGTAAGAAGAACTGCAGACGAACTTTTACAAAAAGGTATAAAATTTAATGAAAGCTTTGAGGATAATAAAAAAATACTATCAAACAATATGCCAAGCAAAAAACTAAGAAATCAACTTGCAGGTTTTTTAGCTAGATTAAAAAAACAAGAAAAATTAGCACGACCAAAAATTCTTGAACAATAATTCTTTTAAATAATTTCTAAATAGATAGTTATAAAAATAAAAATTTATTTTTAATCTCGGCTCTGTAGCTCAGTGTTTAGAGCGCTGCTCTCATGAGGCAGAGGTCGGGCGTTAAAATCTCCCCAGAGCCATTTTATGTTTTTAAAAATAAAAAATTAAATTGATTTTTTAATTTTTTCTGCAAGATTTTTCATTTCTTCTTCAGAAAATTCGGATTCTTTATGAGGTAAGGGAAATCCTTGTTTTAGTGGGAAAAGTTTTACATGAATGTGATCCAATTCAAATCCTTCAATAATCATCCCTGTTTTTGTTGGTTGTATTGATTTATCAATTGCTTGGGCAATCTTTTTTGTAATTTTCATTAGTTTCATGTAATCTTCATCATTTAAATCAAAAAGATAATTCCCTTTGTGCTGTTTTGGAATAATTATTGTTTGCCCTTCCATTAACGGAAAAATATCTAAGAATGCTATAAATTCATCATCTTCATAGATTTTATTACATGGAGCTTTTCCTTCTACAATTTTACAAAAAATACAATCTTGATCCATAAAAAAATTAAAACAGAAATAGTTTAAAAATATATTGAAATAAAATAAAAAAAATTAATTTAAAAAATTATCTTCTCTTTTTTTTCTTTTTAGCAGCTTTCTTCTTTGCTGGTTTTCTTTTAACAACTTTCTTCTTTACAGCTTTCTTCTTTGCTACATCTACTGCTTTCTTTTTTTGTTGTTCAAGTTTACCAACTTGCTTCTTGAGAGATTTTATTTTTATCTCAAGCTGTTTTGGTGTTTTTGGTCTTGCCATTTTGTTTAACCTCTTTTTAATTAGTAATATTAAGATTTAATTCTTTAAAAATTCTTCGGTAAATTTAATTTAATTTTTTAAGAACAAAGAGTATAAAAATTTTACCGACGTGAAAAACATATTTAAAATTATTTTATATTTTTAAATTCAATTTCTTTTTTTATTAAACTAATTAAAATATTTTTTAGTTTTGAAATTTTTATTCTTTTTTGTTTTGTTGTGTCCCTATCTCTTATTGTGACATCTTTATTTTTTGTTGAATCTCCGTCTATGGTTATACAAAAAGGAGTTCCTATTTCATCGTTTCTTGCATACCTTCTTCCAATACTTCCTGATTCATCATAAACAATATTAAATTCTTTTTTCAACTCACTAAAAATTTCTTTTGCAATCTTAACTATTTTGTTATCATTTTTAACTAAAGGAAGAATTGCAGTTTTTATTGGTGCGAGTTGAGGATGAAATTTTAATACAATATTTTTTCTTTTTTCATCGTAATTATACGCATCAAATAAAAAAACAAGCATGGCTCTTTCAACTCCTTGACTTGGTTCACAAACAACGTGTGGTAAAATTTTTTGTTCTTTTTTATTCATAATTTCTAAATTTTTTTTAGAATGTGTTTGATGTTGTTTTAAATCAAAATCAGTTCTATTCGCCATTCCTTGTAATTCTTTCCATCCAAAAGGAAAACTATAATCTATATCCCAAGTATCCAAAGCGTAATGAGATTTTTCTTCTTGCATATGTTGTCTTATTCTAAAATTATCTGGATTTGCTCCAAGATTAATAAACCATAATAATTCTTGTTCTAACCAATAAGCATGCCAATCAGTTTTAATAATTTCTTTTTTGTAAGCTTCTTTTAATTTCATTTCTTTAGGTTTTTCTTTTTTAATTTGCATTTCTGCAGAAAAAATCTTAACTTTTGTATTTCCAATTGTGTAAGGACATTTACCATTAGGTTCTATAAAATATTCAATTTCCATTTGTTCAAATTCTCTTAATCTAAATAAAAAATCTCTTGGGGCTATTTCATTTCTAAAAGCTTTTCCAATTTGGGCAATGCCAAAAGGTAATTTCATTCTCATATTTTCTTGAACAAATTTAAAATTGGTAAAAATAAGTTGCGCAGTTTCAGGACGTAAATAAGAAAATCCATCTAAACCAACATTTGTTTTAAACATTTGTTCTATTTCTTTTACAGAATTCCAGTCAAATTCTCCACCACATCTGCATTTAACTTTTTTTATTTCATGTTTATCAATTTTATCTGCTTTTTTACATTTTTTACAAACAACTAAAACATCACTAAAACCTTCTTCGTGCCCTGATGCTTGCCAAACTCTTGGGTTAGTGATAACACACCCATCAATTCCAACAACATCTTGTCTTTGTCTAACAAAAAAATTCCACCAAGATTGTTTAAGATTATTTTTTAATTCAACCCCTAAAGGCCCAAAATCCCAGAATCCTGAAATTCCTCCATAAATTTCTGCAGAAGGATATACAAATCCTTTTCGTTTGCAAAAATTTGCCATTTCTTCAATAGAAATATTTTGATTTTCCATTTTAATTAATGAGTTTTTTGTTTTAATTATTTTTCTAAAAGCGGAGGGTGGGACTCGAACCCACGAAAATTCGCTCTGCAGGCGAACGCAGTAGCCGCTGTGCCACCTCCGCATATAATTATCCAGAGAATTGTTTATTTAAAATTATTTGGTTTTTATTTTCATTTAAAAAAGAAGTGGTTTGGACTCGTAAAAATTCGCTCTGCAGGCGAACGCTTCTGTTGTCGCCGAGCAACTCTGAAATTTCTAATAAATGAACAGAAATTCAAAAGTGAATTTAAAGAAAATTTTACGGGTTGGGAGTTCTGCCACCTCCGCATATAATTATCCAGAGAATTGTTTATTTAAAATTATTTGGTTTACACTTTTCTGAATTTTAAAACAGCAGAAGAAATTAATTTTTTTATTTTTGCATCTTCTAAATGTATTGCATCATGAGGACACACTTCAACACAACATAAACACTTAATGCAAATTTTATGGTTGCAAATTGCATGGGGTTGAAGGGATAATGCTTTTACAGGACATTTTTTTACACAAATACCACACCTTACACATTTTTCTGGGTCTGAAATTATTTTTGATTTAGGAAGAAATTTATTTAACCACAAAAACATTGAAATTACAGAAGAACTTGGTTTTTTGAATTTAAGTCTTATATCTTTTCCATTTCCAATAGTTTCTATTTGTGATTTTTTTATGTTATGATTTTTATTCATGTATATTGATTCTGGTTTAAATCCCATAATTTCTGAGGCAATTATATCTATTGGTCCACAATTTTTTCCTACAAGTAAAACATTACTTTGAATAGGAACTCCTGATGCCCCAGGCCCATCCCCCTCTAACCCAACAATCCCATCAATAAAACATAAACCTGGTTTAATTTGCATTTCTATCCTATTTAATAATGCTGAAAATTCTTTAACTCCAGGATAAACTTTATGTAATTTCTCTTTTAATCTTCCAGGTACACACCCATATAAATTTTTAGTGCATAATGTTACCTGAGTTAATCCATGTGTTTTTAATTTTGCAAAATTAATTATTAAATCTACTTCAAAGAGAATTTTTGGTAATAAAATTTTTTGATTTTCTTCTAATGCAAATAATTTTTTTGGTTCTTTTTCAAAATTAATAATTTTAGCATATTTTTTTAATTTGTTCATACCACATTTTTCAAGTGCTTGATCTGTACTGTGAGCAGAACTTTCACCAATAATTATTTCTTTAACTTTTTTTTCTTTTAATATTTTACATAATTCTTCTATTAGTTGTGGGTGTGTTGTAACACCTTCCTCTGGTTTATGCGGTCCTAATAAATTTGGTTTTATTAGAACTTTATTTATTTTTTTAAAATCAAAATTAATATTTTTAAGACTATCTTCTAATACTTTTTTTAATCTTTTAGGATTATAATCAATACATTTTACAATTGAAACTATTTCTTTTTCACCCATTTTTTATATGCTCTGGACAGGATGGTTCACAATCACACTCGCTATTTTTTAATTTACTTTTAGGATTTAATGCAAGTGTAATTCCTCATCAAAACCAGGTTCTCATACTTGTTTTTTTATTTTTAGTAGATTACTTGTAATCTACAATATGCCCTGGACAGGATTCGAACCTGCGACTTTCAGCTTAGAAGGCTGACACTCTATCCAGACTGAGTTACCAAGGCAACATTTCGCTTTGTCGGTAGCGAAGGAAGGATATCCAGACCGAGCAATGTTCAATTGCATTTATTTGCCTGCGTAACTTATCACGATTGGGCTTGTGAGCCGAGTTACCGAGGCGTCTTATTTAGGAAATGAAAAATTCTATTTAAAATCTTTCTATATCTCAAATTTTTCTAAATCTTTTGCAATCTCGGTATTTTTGAAAATCTTTTTAGCTTCTTTTAATATTTCTTTAGATTTATTTTCATATCTTTGACTTATATGTGTTAAAATAAGTTTTTTGGATTTTGATTTTTTTGCAACTTCTGCTGCTTGTTTGATTGTCATATGTTTGTATTTTTTTGCTTGATTTTGAATTTCATGACTGAAAGATGCTTCAGATATTAAAATATTTGAATTTTTTGTAAATGGAACTATTTTTGTATTAAGTAAAGTATCCATAATAATTGTTATTTTTTTATCTCCCTCAGAATAAGTTAGATTTTTTGCAAAATATTTTTTATTTTTGTAAATTATATCTTTTCCTTGTTTTAATTTTTTTAAGATTGGTCCTGAGGGGATTTTTGAGTTTTTAAGTTTTTTTCTATCAATTCTAATTTGTCCTTTTTTTACAAAAGAATATGCATTACAAGGAATTCTGTGTTGCATTGATTGCGCTTCTAAATAAAAATCTTTTGTATCCAAAAACTTTCCTTGAACTTCTTTTATTTTTATTTCATATTCTCTTTTAAAATTAAATGCGTGAAATAAAGATTTTATTTTTTCTTTTGTTCCTTTTGGCCCATAAATGTAGAGTGTTTTGTTGTAGCCACTCAACGCAAGTGTTGAAAGTAATCCTGGAATTCCTAAAATGTGGTCAGCGTGCCAATGACTGATAAGAATTCTTGTTGTTTTACAAGGATTTAATTTTGCATATCTAAATTGTCTTTGTGTTCCTTCCCCACAATCAACTAAGATATTTTCTTTATTATAATTTATTAATATTGAAGAATGGTTTTTTTTAGCTGTTGGTATATGGGCTGCAGTTCCTAAGAAAATTATTTTTATCATATTAAATAAAGAAGAAAATGGTTTTTATAATTTGTTAAATTAAAATCATTTCTGATATTCATTAAAAAAAGCTCTTGCAAATTTTTCAGTTGGGTAAAAAATTTTTTTCCTTTTTACACGCCCTTCTCTAAAAAGACCCAACTCAACATATTCTTCTGGAATATCTCTCATTGAAAAAGTTCCTGCAAGAACCTTCAAGTCTTGTTCGCTAACCCCTCCAAAAGTTTCCATCACAGGAAATATTTTTGCAACCTTTCTTACTAAAGCGTCTGAACCTTCAGGACCAAAACCATGTCCAGTAACAAAATGTGGACTATATCTCTTTCTCAGTTCTTCTGATTCTTTATCAATATAAAAACTTCCCCCTGTAGGTCCTGGGATAATTAAGAAATCTTCTCCCTTGTTATTCTCCCAAATCTCGCCACCATTATAACCTTTTCTTATCATTAAATCAACAACAATAAGTATTTTATAAATATTTTTATCTTAAAAATATACTGTTACAACTAATCTATGCCTAGCGAAAATTAACAGACAACGCTAATTCTATTTTAATGCTGTAGATGCGGGCGAAATAAAAACAATCACATCTCCTCTTAAAAAAGTCAACCCAATGTTTCTTTTTATTTCTCCATTTTCTATTTCCTTTGTATTATCCAAAACTAAATTCGGATGTATGTCAAAGGCAATTAGAGTTCCAACAAATTGTTTGTCTCCTTTCAATTGCACTAAAACTTCTTTACCTTTAGAATTATTTAATAAATCCAAAGGTCTTTCAACTCCATTAACCATGATTAACTGTGATAAATTTATTTTATAAATATATCGTAATAAAAAACAATTAAACAGAAAGTTATTTAAATTCAAAATCAACTTTTGTAATATGAAACTTGGAAGAAAAATATCTGGTGGAAAATATATTAAAAGTAGAAAGAAAAAACTTCATGAAAATTCTGGCCAAAAAAGAATTGTAAAACTTGGAGAAGAAAAAAGAAAATCTATAAGAGTTAGGGGGGGAAATAAAAAAACTTTTTTGTTAAAATCAAACATAATTAATGTTCTTGATAAAGATAAAAAATTAAAAAAAATTCAAGTTAAAAATGTTGCTGAAACACCTTCAAATAGATTCTTAGCAAGACAAAATATAATGACAAAAGGGACTATTATTGAAACCGAAATTGGTAAAGTAAAAATAACAAACAGACCCTCTCAAGAAGGAATTATCAATGGGATTATTATAGAATAAAATTATTTTAAAAATTACACAAAATTACAAACAGAAAGATTTATAAAATAAATCTCTTTATAAAACTTGTTATATTACTTTAGAATACTAAAATTTAAAATGAATTTTGTTAAAAAATGTCCCGAATGTAAAAGTATTAATTTGAATTATGATGCCCAATTAGGAGAAGTTATTTGTAATGATTGCGGTCTTGTTGTTGAAGATAAAATGGTTGATACAGGCATTGACCTTCAAGGAAGATTTGATAAATCTGAAAAAAAAGGGCGTGGTGGAGCCCCAATAAGTATGCAAAAGTTTGACAAAGGTTTAACAACTAATGTTGGAGAAATTTCTGATATTTACAAATTAGAATCAGGACAAACAAGAAAATTTCTAAGACTAAAAAAATGGCAAGAAAGAGTATCAACAAGCATTGAAAGAAACCTCCGTCTTGCTATGGCCGAACTAAGAGTTATTGCCTCATACTTAAATCTCCCAAGTGTTGTCAGAGATGAAGCATCACGTATTTACAATTATGTTTTACAAAGAGGATTAGTAAGAGGAAGAAATATGGAATCTGTTATTGCAGCGTGCCTTTATACTGCCTGTCGCTCATATTCAATTCCAAGAACATTAGACGAAATGGCAACAGCTTCAGATGTTGAAAGAAAAGAAATTGGAAGAACCTACAGATTTATAATCAGAAAGTTAGGAATCAAAGTAACACAAAGTTCTCCAAAAGATTATGTTTCTCGTTTTTCTTCTGTATTAAAACTCTCTCCTAAAACACAAAATGATGCTTTGAAGATTTTAAAAGATGCTGAAGAAGTTGAATTAACTTCTGGACGAGGTCCTGCAGGAATTGCTGCTGCTGCTCTTTATGTTGCTGCTTTAATGAATGATGAGAAAAAAACTCAGCGAGAAGTTGCAGATATTGCTGGAATAACTGAAGTAACAATTAGAAATAGATACAAAGAACTAATTGAAATATTAAAATTAGAAGAAAAAATCAAGCAAAAAGAAAAAGAGAGTAAATCTAAAAAAGAATAGCTAAATCCTTAAAAATCATTTTTGAATCCAAATTTTATGATAACTAGAAAAGATGTTATTAGAAACGGATTGGCATCTTTCTTAACTTTTACAGTTTCTTCTTTTCCTGAAATTTTATTTGCAGAAAATTGCATAAAAAATGCCCCTTTCATAGAAGATTGTTTTAGTATGAAGGATAGATGTGCAAAATATGCACGGCTTGTTGCAGAAAAAAAATTTAAAAAATTCTTCAAGCCAGGTCCGGCGTGGATTTTTTCAGAACAAAATCAAAGCGTAAAAAAAATTTCTCAAGAGCACTGGAATGATAGACACTACAATACATGGTGAATTGATTATTTTTCTCAGAAAGAAATTTTAGTCCCAGGAATGATTCTTGGAACCTTTTATGGACAGAGTCACTGGAATAATAAATTTTATGCTCCTAAAAATGGATATGTGTGGACAGAGTATGATGGAAAATTTGTAAGATTTCGTGGAAATGGAATACATAAAAAAGATATTTTGCCAAAAGAAGAGATATCTAAATTAAAAAAAATTCCTTACACTCACTTAATATGCTATGCTGGAAAAAATTGTAATAGAGATGATTTTTTCTTTCATCAATTTCCTCGTGGAGATAAAATCTTACAAGAGATAGTTTTAGCAAAAGATTTAGAGAAAAATAGTTTATTTCCAAAAGAGATAATTACTCCAAAAATTTCACAATAGAATATCTTTTAAATTAAACATCTTTATTTTTCTTATGCGGATGTGCCGGAGTGGTCAAACGGGCGAGGTTTAGGACCTCGTAGCTTAGTGCTTACCTAGGTTCGAATCCTAGCATCCGCATTTAAAATTATTCAGAAATTTCCTTAGCAATTAATAATTTTCTAACATAACTCATATCTTCTTCAATATTAAACAACCCTTCACCTATTATTTCATTACATTCATCTTCAGTTAAAATATTTTGAGAACAAAGTTCATCAATAAATTTTTTGTTATCAGAATATTTTCCTCTAAGACCTGACACTTCTCTATATGCTTCTTCAACAGTCCAAATTCTTGTTTCAATATTTTTACCTAATTTCTTCTCTAATAATTTTTTAAGTTCATCTATATCCTCTTCTCCATAAAGAAAAGTAATACTATTATGTTCATCAAATGTTAAAACTTCATCAGCTAATAGTTTATCAAAAAAATCTTCATTTTCATAATAACTTCCTGATAACCCTTCTGAATTTATTTCATCTAATGCTGTTTGTGCATTGTATTCTTCAGGTACATTCACCTCATCAAAATCTCTTCTGTCTCTTATTAATTCTTCGTTTACATCAAAAATTATTATAGCGCCTTCGTAAAAATCTGTATTTTCAAGAGATTTTAATAAATTAAGACCTTCAGCTATTCCAGTATTTTCATTGGTATTTATCTCAGAATATTTAATCCATTTATTAATCAATGCGCTGTTTAAATTTCCTTTACTATAATCAAATTCATTTATTCGTATTTTCCAAATGTTTTCTTTTTCGTCAAATCTAAAATAAACTCTTTCTCCTCTTATTTGAATAAATGTAAATATTCCTTCTGAAGAAAATTCAACTTTTTCTGTAACTAAATCTGAACCATCTATACTAATAATTTTATTAATCAATAATTTTAAACCCTCCTTATATTGTTGCCCAATTAAACTTTTTATTAAATTTTGATTTGCTTCATTTGTATTAAAATCTTTATCAACATTTTTCCAGTTTTTTGAATCAATTGCTGGTTGCCAGATATCTTTTACAGATTTCCATCCTTCTTTTGTATAATTATAAAGTATATTTGTATCAATTTTATTATCTTGAAATTCAAATGACATAAATTCTTTGTCTTCGTCTGTAATGATTTTTTTAACTTCTTCTAAAGTCTCTATCTGCGAAACATCAATAATTGTAGCATCACAAACATCCCCAAAACTTTCTACAACATATTTTTGTCCTAAAACATTTCCAACATAATTCACATCACCCTTAGAGCAATTGGTATTCCACCCGTTATAAAACCTTAATGCTCTTTTCCACCCACTATAAGATTCGCTTTTACAATCGTATTGTTTATCTTGAATATTATAATTTTGAATCAAATATTCAATTCCATATCTTACATTTGATTCAAAAATTTCCATATCATTTGCATTAGGATGGGCATCAGTATTAATCTGCATAACTCCCAAACTATTTTCTCCTTTAGCTTTTAAAACCCAACTTGAATCTCCATCGCAAGTTAAATCATCTACAAAATCTTTTCCATTAGCCCATCGGTCTTTATTTCTACAATGAGAAACTCCACTCTCTTGCATTGCTAACATTAAAACCAACTGCTCAAAACAATCAGCATCTGTATCAGATTTAACTATTGTGTCATCAATATTATTTTTAGTTTTTATTTCTCTTGCTATTTTTACAATTCCCTTTGCGACATCACACTGCCCATCATATTGTCCTTTACAATTTTGAAAAATCACATCTAAATTTGTTTGTCCTGTTGGAGTTTTTTTAATTAATTTGTAAATCTTTTCTGCTAATTCTGTGTAAGCATTTCCTCTAATCAAATATAATTTTGCTTTTTGGTTGTTGAAAAATGCTTTTCCAATTAAAGTGTCTGTTATATAATTTGTTTTTCCTGTGGAATCTAATTTGTAAATTTCTGTTATTGTTTTTGAAAAGTCCAAATAATTTCCTTCAGAAAGTAAACTATCTACATAATTTTTAGAAGTTTTATTTAGTACTGCTTCTTCAATATCTGTTGTTTTTATGTTGTCTGTTACGCTTTTTCTATTAAGCCAACATTTTAAATTTCCTCTTTCTCCGTCGCAATTTCCTACTTGAATCCATTGTGCATCCTTTGTCTCCCAATTTACATCTGTTCCTTTTCCAGGATTTTCTGTTCCGCAGACTCTTATTATTCCTCTATCGTAAAGTGCTGGGTTAATTGCCTCACTTATTCCCTCTTGGATATTTGGTTGTGCAAAACTATACAAACTAGGTGTGCCTGAAACACAATCCACTTGTGATTTAATATCTGTCTGACTTGCTTGTTCTTCTAAATATTTATCTTCTAAATAATCTACTGCAAAACTAGTTGAGACTTTTTTGAAACCGCAATTTTCTTTTCCGTTTATGCTAATACAAAGTTCTTTGTATCCTGTTGGGGCTGTGAAGTCTGGAGACTTATCAACATAATCTCCTCTATTAATAAATCCTGAAGCAACATCAAGTGTTGGGTTTGTCTGGTAAAGCGAAGTGCCACTTGGTGTTTTCAAATACACTCTATAATATGCCTTTGATTCTTTTCCTGCTGATATTGAGTAAAACACTTTATACTGCGATGTTGCTGGAACTGTTGCTGTTGTAAAAGGTATTTCATTAAAATACGCTGTATATTGTGGAGGAGATGCAGGTTCAATTAAAGAATCTAATATTTCCCCTCCAGCAGGATAATTAGCAGAAATAAAATTTTTACAGACAGCTCCTCCGACTTCTTGTGTTAATTTTACTTTGAAAGCATTTGTTATATCTCTTCCATAATAATTTGACATATAATCAACTGAATTCTGCGCATTGTCCCAAGCTGATTGTACTCCCAAATACTCTCCACCTCCTCGTGTTCCTTCTTGCCCTAATAAAAATTCAAACATTCTTGGAATTATTGTTTCTGTAAAAGGCAAAGCTTGTTCCCAAAAAAACTCGCAAAGATAAATACTATGTAATTCATCACATATTCCAACTGTCTCTCCTGAATCTAATTGTGTTTGCAAGCAATCTCTGTATCCTGAAAACATATCCAAAAGTCTATCTATTCCTGCCTTTAAACCAGTTAAGCATATTGGCACAAAAATCTTTTCTCTTAAATTTGGTAAACATAATGCAATACTCCCAATAATTCCTGATTGAACCACATCGCTTACATAATGTGTCCCACCTAAATTACACCTACTTGATGGACAAACTACTGGATCACAAACATTGAATAATATATTACAATCTTTTGGTGACATGAAATCTTGACATTGCATTTCTGGAACTCCTACTTCTGGGTTCCCAACTTTTATTGCAAGTCTATTTATATTAACAGAAGTTACACCAGATTTATATCCTCTTTTTGCATCACTAATCGCACTAATTGATTTTTTTACTAAACTATCTGTTTCACTTTTTGTAAGCCCTGGAAACTCTCCAACAATTTGTCCTGTTCCAGAATTATATCCTTGACAAATATCATCTCTTATTCCAGAATTAAATTCTGCTTTTCCATTTTCTCCAACATTACATAGATAGAAACTTGAAACTGCTCCTGATGCGTCGTAAGTTCTAATTTGTCCTCCTGTAGCAAGAGTCTGTTTCATTGCAGCATACCACCCGTTTTGTAAATCAAACGGAACTTGAGCAGGCATTCCTTTGTAAGGTTCTGTTTCAAAATATTTTATTTCTGAATCTTTGAATTTATTTTGATAAGTTGATTTGTCAAATTCTTTAAACCTAAAAGTTCTTTTGATTTCTTCTGCATTTACATCATATTTTTCTTTATTAAATTCTGTTACAGGTTTTTCACTTGTTAATCTTGTTCCATCTAAATTATATACATCTTTTACAGTATACTCTCTTGTTTTTATTTTTTCTAATTCTAAAATATATTTGCCACCACTATATGTAATTATTTGTATTGGTTTTATTGGATTTTCTGCAGTAGAAATTTCTCCAAATGCTTTAGTTGTTTTTCTTCCATCGTAAACTCCTTGAATTGAATCTTTCTTATAATAAATTCCAACACTCCCTTCAGAACTTATCCCTTCTTTTCCACTTATCTCATCTAAAAGAGATTTTTGTATAACCCTGTCCTGAACATTAACATCAATATCTGAAAGAATTTTATATTTCTGTATATTCAATAAATTTTTCAACTCTTTACTTGGATTATTTTTTAATGCAGTTTCAATTGCCTTTAAGTCCCGAACCTGCGAAATCTGAATAGTATTATTCTCCCCCTTATAATTAAACGATGTAACAATATTTTTTGTATCAACTAACTCTGTAGGATTTTGTGGGTTGATTATTTTTCCATCTTTTTCTAAAGAGCCCGCAAGCAAAGAAGTTTCTGTATCTTTATTTTCCTCAGTTATTTTTATGTTTTCAATTGCACCATAATAATTTTCTACATCAGCATCAATGTCTTCTGCGTTTTCCAAAAAACAATCATCAAGTGAAGAAAATTCTTTTTTCGCAACTTTTTCCTTGCAAATATCTGTCCAACCACCCTCGCTTCTCATGACTTTATTTCTTGCAATTGATTTTCCTCCAGAATTATCAAAAAAGTTTTTAGCAGTAAGGTATATCCCCATAGACAAACAAGCTGCATTAAAAGTCTTTACAGTATTTCCTAAATCACTTGATATCTCACTCCAATCTTCTATAATATTTTCTAAATCTTCTATTCTATCTTCTATCACATCAGGTGCTAATTGTATTGCTCTTTTCTCAATTCCAATATTAAAACTAAAATTAGCTTCTGTACCTGCATTATCTATTTTCGGAAGAACTGAAACTTTTGCAACTTTTTTCAAATTAATATCTGTCACAGTAAAAACAAATCCTCCAACTCCAACCCCTTGATTTTTTATTAATTTTTTGTTATCAGAAGAAATAAAATTCGTAGCAGTGGAAAGCACACCTTTTGGCAAAATATGAACTCTCACAATAGCATAACCTTGCTCCAAATTTTTCAATTCAATAAATTCATTTGTATTATTTGTCAAATAAATTGGTGTGTCTTTTGTTAATTCATATTGTTCTGAAAAGCCACTTGCATTTCTGACTCTCACTATGGCGCTAAATTCTTTAAAAGATGGCTCATAAATTCCTTCAAAAGAAATGCTTTTTATTTTATTATTTATCAAAACATTTTGAGTTGATAATTCTGTGTTTGAATTTTTGTAAGGGCTGTTGCATTCTTTGGATAAATCTATTTTTGATTCTGGGAATTTTTCTTTGAATTCGTGGCACAAACTTAACATTGTTTTTTTCTGTTCTGTTATTTTTGCTAATTGTATTGCACTAAAAAAAGCCTGTTCTCCAAAAGTTCTTTCTTCTTCTAAAATTTTTTCTTCAGAAGAATTTGTCAATATCTCTTGAGTATTTGGAAAACTATCAATAATTTTTCTATAATCTGCCATTGCAAAATCATAATTCTTTTTTGCATCCCCCTCTAAAGTTGTATCTCTTGGTTCTGCAAATCCTATTATTTTTACTTTTGAATCCTGAAAAGTTGTTCCAACAGAAAATTTATCATAAGAAATTTTTGCAAAAGATTTTCCCTTACCAAAATACTTTATAATCCGACTCGCACCAGCAATTTCAAGTTTTATAAAATCTGCCGCAACATTAAAAACCCCAACACCTAAATCAGAATTTCTAGTTAATCTATCAAAATTAGTAACTTCAACTAATTCAGATTCACTTAGTGCAGAAGTATGCACAGGCTTAGACATAAGTATAATATAAGTATCTTCTAAATTTTCAGAATCTTTTTTTGTTCCGATATAACCCAAATAAACCGCTTTCTCATTATCAGAAGTCACATACAAATAATCCCCAACACTATAATCTTTTACAACCTCATTTATCTCTAAATTTACTTTTGGACTTATTCTTAAATTAAAATTTTCAACTCTATCATCACTCTTACATCTTATTGAAGTTTCTTGAACCAAACCTCTTTTCTCCAAATCAGCAACTGAACACCTGTTCTCTAAAAATTTTTCTCCCTCACCAACCTCAACAATCTCCCCATTAATATTTAATTTTGCTCTTGTTATTGGATTTTCTAAAGAGTCTAATCTTAAACTCATTCCTGCCAAGCAATAGAATCCTGGAAGGTTTATTTGTGAAGATGTTTTTCCTTTTGCTAAAGTGGTTGTTGTTATTTTGTTGTTTGTGTCAGAATATACACTTATTGTTGCAGAATTTGTATCAATACTGTCTGCTCTTAAATAACCCTTATTTCTCCAAAATCCATACTGATTAAATTTTGTTTCCCAATCTGCTTCTGTAAATTCTGGAAGATAATAAGTTGCCTTACCAACCCCAAAAGTATTCTGCACATTGTATTTTATATTCGCGGTCAAAGTTCCTTCAATAGAGTCAGGCATTGCAGATTCATTTTTTTGTTTCTCCAAAACAATTACTGCATAACCAACATTTTCTAATACAGGTGAATTAAGAAGTGTCCCTCTTGAACTGTCAATTGCTGCTTGTGCTGGATGAAAGCCTACACCTGAAACTCCTTCTGGCATTTTGCCTTTGAATGAAATATAATTTATTGCATCTACTTCAATTAATGGATTAATTTGTGTTGCTGCTAACTGGCAAAATACAGGCACATTTTGTTCTTCTAATAAATCACTTCTTACAACAGCAGGAGTGCATCCAAAAGGCGCGACCTGAATTAAAAAATCCTGTCCCCTCTCACATCTATTTGAATCTGTATCTAAAGGAGACAACTGAACTTTTGTCCCATAATTATAATTTGCAGAATTCAAACCTGGCTTTGTTAATTGAGGGGTTGAAACAGAATAATCTGCCGAGACAAAAAGTGTTGTAACTAAGATTATAAAAATTCCAATTAAAAATATTTTATTTTTATTCATTTGAAATATATGTCCAACCCTTTTTCATCAAACAATATATAATTTTCCTGTAATTGTTCTATTGTATTTGGGGACGCAAGACTCTCTGTATTTATTTCTATCTTATCAGTATTTGTTAATTCAGATTCTAAAATATAATAGTTTTCAGTACCTCCCCCATAAAGTGCGTTTGAAATTACTTGTGCGGGTGTCGTTATATCAAAACATTTTTCTTTTGTCAAACCAAAAATTCCTGCTACTCCTTCTTGTACAACCTCAATACACTGTTGTTTTGTTGTTTCTGCTAATTTTATAGAAGAATTCCTATAAATGTAAACTTGAATTTCATATTGTCCTTCAGATAATTCTACTTTTCTTTGAGAAGGAAATAAAATTGTCTTTGAAGAAACATCACTCTTAAAAGTTATTATTGCATCTCTTAAATATTCTTTTCCACTTAAATTCAATTGAATCTCTTTTTCATATAATTTGTTCATAATAATATTAACACTTCCTTCTTCAGTTGTGGAGTACAAATATTTTGCATCTTGAAAACCTTCGGCTTTTGCTAAAATATATCCATTTACACACTGAGGAAAATTTTCCTGCAAAGGCGATTTACCAATCTCGCATTTTGCTTCAAAACATTCATAAGAAATATCTGACTTAATCTCATTTAATTCTGTATCATAAGTTTTGACAGTTGTCAAAGTGTTTTTATAACTGCATAATTCTGGAACTTCCACCCCAATCGCCCCAACATCTAATGATTTTCTTGGCTTATTTCCTTGAATAACTACTGCCATTGGAAACTGAAAAATTTCTTCTCCAAGAATAATTTGCGTTAGCACAGGATATTTTACATTATAAACAAAATGATAAGGAACATAACAAAATCCTAAAATTCCCAACCCCTCTTGATTTCCAACAGGTTTTGCCATTAAAACATTTCCATCTGTAGGTGAAACATCAAATCCGTTTGACCATTTTTTTGAATTAATAAACCTAACTTCAGCTTCAGTATCCAAATCTAAAATAAAATATTTATTTTTCTCATTAGTTAAAGTATAACTTCCAGATTTTGTTTTTATTGCTTGAGTATTTGACTCTATTGCTTCTTCTAATTTATTGAATACATTATCTGCAGACCAAACTTTTGGAGAGCAAGTAATTTCAACACCATCCACAGGGGCATAAAGTCTAAGAATATCTATTCCATAATTTTCAAGAAATAAATCTTTTTGTTCTTTTTCATAAACTCTAATTGCAGTATCATATAATTTTTTCAAATTTGAATTAACAACAATTTTATGAGATTTGATTAATACAATTTCTTCTTCTCTTTCTATACCTAAATTCATATCAAGATTAACAGATACTTCTTGATTATTTATACTAACACTCGCATCAGACTCGCCAAGAATTATTTCAAAGCCTTGTTCATAATAATTATCAAACTTACAATTTTTTATTTTTTCTTCAACAAAGTCAGCAATCTGGTTTTGCATTTCTGTTTTTGTCGGCACTTGCTCTTTTTGAATATTATTCCCAGAAACATAATACCAGTAAGGAATAGGATTTCCAAGAAAATCTAATTGTGATGAAAAAGGCATGTATTTTGAACCAGCTTCAAATTCAGGAAGAACAATATAGCCTCCTTGACTCTCAAGCACATCAATTCCAGTCAATAAACTTTCTTCAACACAAGATAAAAAAGTTGTATAAATTGGTTCCATACTTGTGGGTATTTGTTCTTTTAAAAAAACATCTCTCAATGCAAAATATCCCACCACAATTCCAACAATCAAAATCGCCACAATAATAAATATTGTTATCTGCCCTTTATTTTTGCCTTTAGTAAACATTTTTTCCAAAAATGCTTCGGGGCCTCGTAGAGGTTCTCGCACTTCCTTGGTGTACGCCTGAGACCAAAATTTTCGTTGGTCATGCCTTTGGTATGGTGTCATTTTTTAATTTCCACTCCTAATTTTTTTTGTATTAATTTAATTATTTCTGTGTTAATATCTTTTGTTATACTCTCTTTAAACTTACTCCACAACTTTTCATCCTCTATAAGAAGCAAATACTTTTTCATCTTAATCTATCTAAAAGAAATTTATTGTATTTAAAGTTTTCTTAATAACTTAATTAATAACTTACTTAGTAAGTAAGTAAATTATTGAGCTAAATCTAAGAAATAAAATCTTATTAATAAATTTATAGAATTATTTTTTTGATTTCCAATAATTAAATGCACCAAGAAGCAAAAATATTCCTGCAGTAAAAGTTATCCAATTATCAAACTGAATTATTTGTTCAGGTATTTTAATGAATGTGAATTGTTTATTAACAAAATAAATTCCCAATATGAGATATGCAATAAAAATTAACATATTTGCTTTTTTAACCTCAATAATTGGATTTGCCTCTTTTTTCTTTTTCCCAAACATAATATAAAAGATATTGAAGATATATTTAAATATTTCTAAGAAACTATTTTTTTGAAATTTTACCTCCTTTAATCTGCCCCCAATTTTTTTCTAAATAAATAATTTTTAATTTTGTAGAATCTATTTTTGCTAGTTCACATAATTCTTCAAAAACATTTTTTGGTAAGGTTCTTTTTTCTGTGAAATAATTTTTTAAAGTTGAATAATTAACACCATAACCTCTCTTAATTAATTCTCTCAAACTTGGACAATTAATTTTTTCTAAAACTAGCTTTAGAAATTTTCTTTGTTTTCCTTTTTCAAATTTTATTCTTTTCATTTTCTATGTGGTATCCGTAAGATTGCACAAAAAGATGCCACCTTTCAGTGCTTAGAGGAGTGGTTACGCCGAAGTTATTGGAAAGCGACAAAAGTCAAACACTAATAACGACTTTTCAATGGCTGAGCCAAGGAAACCAGTGGGTGTCCTCGCTTTAACTACGGGACCACAAATATAAAAAGTTTTATAAACAAATTATTTTACCTGATATTATGAAAATTCCAAAAACATTAAACCGATTTTGCCCTTATTGTAATAAAAAAACAGAGCAAAAAGTTAAATTAGTTGGAACAGGATTTAAAAGAGGAGTTATGACACGTGGGGGTGGAAAAATTCGTGCAAAACTTCGCGGACTTGGAAGAGGAATTGGAAATCTAGGAAAATGGGGTTCTAAACCTGCCCAAGCAAAACATAAAAGAAAATCTAAGACTACAAAAAAAACAAATATAATGTATACTTGTAAAGAGTGTAGCAAATCTAAATATCAAAAAAAAGGAATAAGAATGGGTAAACAAATACAAGAATAAATAAAATGAAATTCAAACAACAATTAAAAAATTTCTTCGCGATTTTCGTAGGATTACACGAAAAAAATCGCCCCTTCCAAATGAAGGGAATGGTTAAGCCGAAGTTATTGGAAAGCGACAAAAGTCAAACACTAATAACGACTTTTCAATGGCTGAGCCAAAGGAAACCGTAGGTGTTCTCGCATGGCAATCGCAAAAAGAAAAAAACGTTTTTATGATGTAGAAATTCCATTAATTGGAAAAGAAACACAATTAAGAGATTATGAAAAAGGATCTTTAAATGGAAAATTTGTAAAATATGATTTAACTCGTTATCTTCGTGGAAAAAATAGCATTTTAGTTCTTAAAGTTAAAGCTGACAAAGAAAAAGCTATTGCAGAACCAAGAAGCATTACTTTGCTCCCTTCTTTTTTAAGAAGAATGGTTAGAAAAGGAACTAATTATGTGGAAGATTCTTTTTTTGTTCAATGTAAAGATGCTAAAATTAGAATAAAGCCATTTTTAATTACAAGGAGAAAGGTTTCACGTGCTGTAAGAAAAGCTTTAAGAGAAAAAACAAAAAAAGAATTAATTAATTATTCTGAAAATAAAGATGTTAACTCCTTATTTGATGATATCTTAAAAAATCAATTGCAAAAATCATTAAGCCTAAAATTGAAAAAGATTTATCCTTTATCACTTTGTGAAATACGGGTTCTAAAAGTTGTTGGAAAAGTTAAAAAATTAGAAAAAGAAACAATAAAATCTAAAGAAGAACAAACCGAGAAATCTATAGAATAAAAAATCTTTTAAACTTAGTTCTAATATTTTGTTTATGCCTGTATAGCTCAGTGATAGAGCAACTGCCTTGTAAGCAGTAGGTCGGGGGTTTGAATCCCTCTACAGGCTTACTTATATTCTCAAAGAGAATATAATTCTTAGAGATTCTAAGTCACAAATCGTCGGGGGTTGAGCATTCGTGATTGCATTCATCTATTTATGTCGTAAGCAAACGCGTGTGCGAGCCAGAATCCCTCTACAAACTTTCTAAACATTTTTATAATATAATTATCTTAATTATTTATGCAACTAAAAGACGCAATTGAAAAAAGGCACAGTGTAAAAAAATTTACTAATAAAAAACCAGATTGGCGAGATATTATTGAATGTCTGGATACAGCGCGTTACACTCCAATGGCAGGAAACAATTTCACATTAAAATTCATTCTTGTTGACAATGCAAACTCAATACAAAAATTATCAGAAGCTGCCCAACAACCTTTTATTTCAGATACTCAATATGTTGTTGTAATATGTTCAAATCCAAAAAGAACAATTAGCCTTTACAAAGAAAGAGGAAAAATTTATTCACGACAACAAGCAGGAGCAGCAATTCAAAATATTCTACTCGCAATAACAGAGAAAAAATTGGCAACTTGCTGGATAGGACATTTTATAGAAAGTCAAATAAAAAGAGAATTGAAAATTCCTAATGAAATAAATATAGAAGCTATGCTTCCAATTGGATATGAATTTGGAAAAACAAGAAGACGAGAAAAAATTGATTTAAATGGAATTTTATATTTTAAAAATTGGGGAAATAAAAGAATGAAACCAATTACAACATTGGAAGTTTAAAAATGGGATTAATAAATTTACCTCAAGCAATTAATGAATTGTTTCCAAAAGTGCCAATTCATTCAGAAAAAGAAAAACGAAAACAAGAAGCCAAAATCGTTTCATTATATTCAAATGGACAAATTTCTTTATATCTTGGAAAATATAATACAACAAAAGATATTAAAAAAAGAAGAGAAAATTTAGCCAAATATAAATTTTAATTATTCTCTAATTTCTGGGAAAACTCTTAAAAAAGAATCTAAACTGCTTTCAAAAATTCCTTTTTTCATATCATAAATAATCCCCAAACTAATTCCAGTATTTTGAATTAAAACAAAATCCCCTTCATAAGCAGACCTCATTAAACCTAAATCTCTAATGAATCTCAAATTTTTACCATTTTCTATTCCCAAACTACAAAAAGTATCTATACATAATTTAGTATAATCTTGTCCAATTCTATTGACTGTTTTAAAATACATTAAATCTCCTTTTGATAATTCATCTTCATAACCTAAAACATTCCCTTTCCCGCTTTTTTGTAATTTAACTCCTCATTTTAACCAATCTTCATAAATTT
>JBDLJZ010000010.1:0-26790 GCA_039714095.1 Nanobdellota archaeon
TATCTAAAATGTTCTTTCTAAAAACTTCTTTACTCATCTGCCTTTTATTACAAAAGAAATATCCACAATGAAAATCTCTTGTATTTAATCCAGAATTTCTCAATATCCTAGCAACATCATTTCCATTAACCACTAATTGTCTAACTTTATTACGATTACTTCTATTCTCAATAAATTCTCTTAATTTACTTCTCTTTTCTTCTGAACAAAAATTAATTTCATCTTCAAATTTTTTCAAAGATTCTAAATCATCAATTGCTAAAGTATATCTCATATTATCTGAATAGGGATTTCTTCTATTATCATATTCATTTATGGAAGAAATAATCCCTAATCTCAATAAAGTAAACTGTATTTGCTGTGCTAATAACTTATTATTTATTCCAAAAGCCACTCTATTTGAAACATATCCCTCTGCATCAAAAAAACCAGCAATAAATGATGCTAAAGATTTATCTGAAGATTTCAAAACAATTGAAGGAACTTTCTCTTTAAGAGTTTTATCTCGAGAAGAAAAAACAAAATTGAACAATTGGGAAACAATCCTACTATAAACTCTCAATTGCCAATAATTTTTTGTATCTCTAAATCTCAAGTCAGAATCAATACCAAAAATATTCTTAACTAATCTTTGATAAAATTCGGCTACATCTTTTCTCTGTTCAAAAAAAGTTATTCTATCAATTTCATAACTTCCATCTCCTAAATAATAACCCAATAATCTAGCAAAATCGGAATTCATTTTTTCTGGAATATTAATTTTCTTCATATTAAAATTCTGTTTAATCAAGGGGGTAAAATTAACTTTCTGATTTTCCAAATCAACATTAATCTTCTCTGGCATAATTAAATAATCTCTTTCTTGAATTTCGCAAAGAGGTTTTTCTTCAATTCCATTTTCAGTTCTAACAAAAAAAGTATGTTCTCCTGAAGATTTAATTTCAAACTTAGGATAACAAGTTGTTACCTTAAACAATTCTTTATCATTTTCCCATTTAGCAATAATTGGAGTATTCTCAGATTTTTCTTCATTAAAATTTTCTGAAACAACAATCAAAGGATTATGAGAATCTTTGATTTCAATAATCTCTCCATCATCTTTCATTATCAATGTATCTGGAGAAAGACACTGACCCCCAGCCCTAACTTTTGAAGGAATACCAGAGGTCATTTTTTGAATTAACTCAATTCTTTTTCCTTCTAAAACGCCAATTGTTGCCTCTTTTCTATCCATCACAACAAGCCCAAAAATTTCTGAGACAGACAATTGATCATGAAGAGTTTCTAAAACAAATTCCTTATCACAACGATAAAGTCTAATTTTCAAAGCCAAAGGTGGCTCAATTGCCCACAATTGCAAATCATCCTGGCCTTCAACAGAAGAAACATTGCCTGCAAAAACAGCCAAGCCATTAGGAGGCGTCTTCTTTAAAGTTTTCAAATGCCGAACAATTTTATCAAGTGCTTCAGAAACATTCTTTCTAGTAGACGTGGATTTAATATTTTTAGCAGTAGATTTCTCTGCCTCCAACTGCTTTTGCACAGAGTTCACATCATAACCCTCTGAAATATAAACACTAATTAACTCAGTCGCCCGACCCCTATATCCATCTAATTCTTTCAAAACTTCTTCTAATTCAACATTCGTCATTGCCATAATAAAATACTGAGAATAGTATATTTAAAATGAATGTTAAGCGCAAAAATCTTCGGGATTGAAAAAGATTTTTGGAATTAAAAATATATTCAAACAATCTTATGGCAAGCAACCAAATCTTTTTCAAAATTTTTCAAATTTTTAGGAATTTCAATTTCCAAAATTTCATCACGCAAACTAATTCCTTTTTCTTTTTTCTGTTTCCAAATTTCAGAATTAAAATTCATAATTTTTTCAACTAATTTCAAATTACTTTTTCTGCCCTTAGTATAAATCTTGCCCTTTGTAGAAAAATCTTTTTTTTCTCGGAGTACACTTTTGAGTGTTGTTGAAGATTTTCTTTCAGACCTACTTGGTTCAGGGCCTCGTGGAGGTTCTCGCACCTCCTTAGTGTATGCCTGTGGTGCGATTTTTGGCCACCCAATTTTCAATAAATCAATTCCTAATTCTTTTCCAATTGTTGTTGTAATCTGAGGAATTACAGGATATAACAAAACCAATAATCTTTCAAGTAAAAAATATAAAGAATATCTCGCAGAATCACTTTCAGATTTAGAAAATTTCTTCTCTTGATTATATGCTCTTGACTTAACAACCTCAATATAATGAGATGCAAAAATTTCCCACAAAAAATATCTCAATTTCACAGAAGGGTTATAAAAATCGTATTTCTCATAATGCTTTTCAGAAAATTTTGTTAAATCTTCAATATAGTCAATAAATAATTCATCTAATTTTTCTAACTTAGGTTTTTTCTTTGGCTTATCAAACATAAAAACAAATTTAGAAACATTCAAAAATTTATTCAAAGTTTTCAACTCCCCACGAATTCTATCTTTAGAACATCGCAAATCAATCTTAGACAAATCTCCTTCTGTTGCCGCCCAAAGTCTAAATGCCTCTGCCCCAAATTCAGAAATTAAATTCTGCGGGTCAACCACATTACCCAAACTCTTGCTCATTTTAATCCCCTTATTATCCAAAATATGCTGATGAATCCATGCACTCTCAAAAGGCATTTTACCTGTCTCATAATAACTCCTAAGCAAAGTATAATACAACCAAGTCCGAACAATTTCTTTTCCTTGCGGTCTCAAACTAACAGGATACGCTTTATCAAAAATACTTTTCTTTGAACCATAACCTAAAATAAATAATTCAGAAATTGAAGAATCAAACCAAGTATCAAAAACCCTTCCCTCACCTTTCCATTTCAAATCCTTAAACTTTTTATCAGAAACTTTGCCCTTAGTAAACATTTTTTTCTCAAAAATGTTTCGGGGTACACCCTTGGGTGTAGATAACTCAAACACTTCCGCGTTTTTAGGAACACTATCTTTCCAAGGTTGATAATATTTCTTCTCAGTTGGAACAGCAACTAAATCTCCAGAATACCAAAGAGGAATCTCAGTAGCATAAAACCTCCTACGAGAAACAGGCCAATCAATAGAAATAGAATCAATCCAATCATTCAAAATCTTCCGCGAACTCTCAGGAAAAAAATCAATCTTCTCAGCCAATTTCTTAATCTTATCTTTAACATCTAACTGCTTAACATAAAATTCAGGCATCTCAATAAATTCAACATCAACTTTTGAACGTTCAGAAATAGGTGTCCTATGAGTAATCTTTTCCTGTTTAACTAATAAATGTCTATCTTTTAATTCCTGAGTAATCTTCTCACGTGCAAACGCAACTTTCAACCCCTTCAAAAATCCAGCATTCTTATTCATCTTTCCATCCATCCCAATAGAAATAACTGGCTTCAATCTTTGCTCTCTAAAAAACTGGATATCTGTAACGTCCCCTGCAGAACACATCATAACTAAACCAGTTCCCTTATCAACCTGCGCAAATAAATGAGATTTTATAGGAACCTCTTTTTCAAAAATCGGACTAATAGCAGTTTTATCTTCAAGATGTTTATATCTTCCATCTTTAGGATTAAAAATCACCATACCACAACTACAAATCAATTCAGGCCTAGTCGTACCAATAACAATCTCTTCCCCAGTCTCTTTAACTTTCCATTTAACATCATTAAACAAAGTTTCTTTCTCAACATAATCAATCTCAGAATCAGCAATAGTAGTCTGTAATTTAGAATCCCAATTATTAATTCTAGAGTCTTCGTAAATTAAATTTTTTTTATACAAATCAACAAAAGTCATCTGTGTCAAAGTACGATAATCATCAGAATCAGTCATATAAACAGAACCTATATCTTCGCTAAGTTTATAAGAATTAAAAGAAATTCCCAATTTAGCAAAAGTATCTGTAGAATCCATTGTTGTTTTTTCAAGCATCTTTTTGCACAACTCAACAAACTTCTTACGCCCAACAACAAAAGGTGAAACTTTGAATTTTTTTTCAGCTCCTAACTCAATAGGCAAACCATTCCTATCCAATCCAAGAGGAAACAAAACCTCGCATCCTTTCATTCTCCAAAATCTTGCAAAAAAATCTTGATACGCATAAGTCGTAGCATGTCCAATATGAATCGGTGCATTAATATACGGTGGCGGAGTATCAATAGAATAAATTTTCTTCTTTGTCTTAACATTAAACTTAAACTGGTTAGATTTTTTCCATTTCTCAACAATCGGTTTTTCAATCTCAACAGACCAGTTTTTCATATTAAGTGTCATAATAAACTCATTAATATAAAAGTTATAAATCTTTTCTTAGAAAACATTTTTATATTTCAAACCCTGCAAAAAAATATGACAAATTTCAGTGGCATAATAATTAAAGAAAGTCTTGAAAATAAAAACGTTCTTCAAAAAATTAAAATCATAAAAACCAATATAGAAAAAGTTACTGAAGAACACAAAACTCCTTGGATTAAACAATGGACTTTACACACAGTTGAAATTCTAGAAAATCAAGCTGATGAAATTACGAAAGATTTAAGCAAATCATTAGATTCAGAACATTCTTGGTACGCTGATTTTAAAAATAATAAATTTCATTATATCATCTTCCGCAATAAAGTTTTCAAAGTTGATCGCTCCAAACCAGAACAATATAATAATGTTACAAAATATGGTTTAGCACTAGGTATTCCAAATTATCAGCTTGATTTTACACCACATATTAAAGAATGGCAAAGATAATGCATTTCTCTATTCAACTTCTTCGCTTCAATTTGTTACGCTCAATACGCTTTGCAATATTTTTCCCCCTCCCAAAATTTTGAATTATTTTTTATCAAATCGAGGCAAATTCGTTCGCAGTGTAGTGGAGCTACATAAGAACGGATTTAACGAAGAGTTGATGAAAAAGAAACAAAATTCCCACAAAAACATTTTTATACTCCCTTAAATAAAAAGATATATGGCACAACAAAGTTCAGGTGTAAATCTTCCAGGAATGGGAGGATTAACAAGCTACAATGAAGAATATGATAGTAAATTCAATTTAAAACCCACACATGTAATTGGATTTATAATTATGATAATTATATTTAGAATTTTCTTAGGAGTTTATTACTAAAATGTTTGGAGGAATAAATCCAAAAAAAATGCAAGGCATGATGAAACAAATGGGAATTGCCCAAGAAGAAATTTCTGCATCAAAAGTTATAATTGAAAAAAAAGATGGAAATAAATTAATTATTCAAGAACCATCTGTAATAAAAATCAAAATGCAAGGGCAAACTTCTTTCCAAATTACAGGAGAAGAAAAAGAAGAATCAGAAGAAATAAAAATTTCAGAAGATGACATTAACACAGTAATAGAAAAAACAGGATGTTCAAAAGAACAAGCAAAAAAATCTCTTGAAAAAACAAATGATTTAGCTGAATCTATTCTTGAATTAAGTGAATAAATTTTGGTTCTAACTTTTTATGTAACTAATTTCTAACATTCAAATATTTATTACAAACAGGTTTTTGAGCTTTAACTCCAAATTTATAGTGATAATTTGCATAAAAAATATTTCTCAAAATCAAAGAAATATATATAAACATCTTTTTCTTTAAACTATTTATCCAAACTTCTGAAGTTTGCCTTAAACAATTTTAAAATGGAAGAAATTATTCAAGAAAAAATCAGTGCAGACCACTTACTTTATGTAAGTTTGAAATATACTAAAACTTGTGATGTAATATTAAACCTAATTATAAGGTGGAGAAAGATGATTGAAACAGCAATAGATGAAATACTTGAACATTCAAAAAAGAAAAAGAAAATTAAATCAGTTCCAACAAATCCTATAAATAAAATCATAGAAATAAAAAAAATTTTCAAAAAAGACAAAGAATTTCTAGAAGTTATTGAGATGTATGAAATGTTTAGAAAAATAGAAGAACTTAGAAAAGAAAGAATTGGAGAATTTAGAAAAAATGTAAATTTAAAAGTAATTTATCGTGGACAAGAAATTAATATTAATTTAGAGCAATTAAAAATTTATGCAGCAAAGTTAGAAAAATTTATAAGTATAACTAAACAATTTCTTTTAAAGTAAAAACATTCAAACTTTAAATGTCAAAAATAATTGTAATTACATCTGGAAAAGGAGGTGTTGGAAAAACAACGTCTGCAATAAATTTGGGGGCAGCAATAAATTATTTTGGAGAAGATGCAGTAGTAATTGACGGAAATTTATCCACTCCAAATGTAGGAATACATCTCGGCTCTCCAGAAGTTCCAGTTACCTTAAACCAAGTCATCACAAAAAAAGCAGATTTATTTGAAGCTGTTTACGAACACGAATCTGGATTAAAAATAATACCTTCTTCTTTATCAATTAAAGAACTTAAAAAAACAAAACCAGAAAAAATAAAAGATTTTAAAAAAGATTTTGAAGGCTTGGCAGACTATATCATTGTGGATAGTGCAGCAGGACTTGGAAATGAAGCTCTTTCAGCGATAGAAGTGGCAGATGAATTAATAATAATTACAAATCCAGAAATGCCTGCAATAACAGATGCTCTAAAAACAATCAAATTAGCTGAAGAATTAAAAAAACCAGTTATAGGAACAATTGTAACACGTGTTAAAAAAAACAAAATGGAAATGCAACCAGAAATTGTCAAAGAAATGTTAGAAGTTCCTATTCTTGGTATGATTCCAGAAGACACAGATATTCAAAGAGCACTTGGAAAAAAAGATGCTGTTGTTCACACACATCCAAAAGGCAAATCTTCAAGAGCTTACAAAGAAATTGCAGCAAAGCTTACTGGAAATGAATATGATTCAAAAAAAGACAGAGAAAATTTATTCAAAAGAATTTACAAAAAATTAGGAATTAAAAAATAATTATTTTTTATCTTTGTTATATTTTATTAACATTTCTTCGCTAAATGTAAACTCATCAGGACAATTATATTTTCTAGAAATTTTTCCTTTCAAAGATTTCTGTTTTCCAATAAGCCAAAAAGGAATTTTTCCCCCTTTACATTTTCTACAATATTTGTTATTTATATTATTCTCATAAGGACAATACATCTCTAAATTCTTTTCATCTTCCATAAAAATAAATAATTTCGCAAGTTAAAAATTTAACTAACTTTACTCCCAACTTTAATATCTTTCTCAGGACTAATCAAAACAACTTTGCCCTTAGTATAAATCTTGCCCTTTGTAGAAAAATCTTTTTTTTCTCGGAGTACACTTTTGAGTGTTGTTGAAGATTTTCTTTCAGACCTACTTGGTTCAGGGACTCGTAGAGGTTCTCGTGCCCCTTGAGTATACGCCTGTGGTGTCTTTTCGTCTTCTGATGCAGCCAAAAGCATCCCCTGACTTTCAATCCCTCGCATTTTCCGCGGAGCAAGATTCACAACAACAATTATTTTTTTATTCATTAATTCTTCTTTAGAATAATACTCCTTAATTCCCGCACAAATAGTTCGCTCTCCAATCTCCTTTCCTAAATCAACACTTAACTTCCAAAGTTTATCTGCACCTTCAATTTCTTCAACTTCTTTTATTTCTCCAACTCGCAAATCAACTTTTGCAAAATCCTCAAATTGTATTATTCCTTCCATTATTCTTCAATGTCTACTCCAAGTTTTTTATATCTTTCCAAAAATATTTTGATCATATAAAATTGTAAATAAAGAAATAATTTAAAAAACAAAAAATATATTATAAATAATGATAAAAAAAATAAGAATAAATAAGAATAAGAAAAAAAGATTAGTGACTGCAGCATTGCCATATATAAACAATATCCCACATCTTGGCCACATAGTTGGTTCTCATCTTCCTGCAGACATATTTGCAAGATATAGTAGAACAGCAGGTTATGATACAATATTTGTTGGAGGAACAGATGAAAATGGTTCAACTTCAGAAATTGCTGCATCAAAAATTGGAGTTGATATAAAAATATTTTCAAATAAACTTCATGAAGAACATGCTAAAATTTACAGATGGTTTGGAATTTCTTATGACATTTTCTCTAGAACAAGCAAATCAATTCATTATAAAACTGTACAGGATTTTTTCAAAAAAATTTACAATAACGGTTTTATAGATGAAGGAATGATGAAAGTTTTTTATTCTTCAGAAGAAGACATGTTTCTTCCAGATAGATATATTGTGGGAGAATGTCCAATATGTGGATACAAAGATGCAAATGGAGACCAATGTGAAAAATGTACAACAATTCTTGATCCAATGCAACTTATTAATCCTCGATCAAACATTTCAGGAGGAAAAGTAGAAATTAAAAATTCAAAACATCTTTTTATCAGATTGGATAAATTATCTCCTGAACTTGAAAAATGGATTAAAACACAAGATAAGTGGAGAAGACCAGTTATAAATCTTGCAAAAAGTTGGATAAAAGAAGGTTTAAAACCAAGGGCAATAACAAGAGATCTAAAGCATGGAGTCCCAGTTCCACTAAAAGGCTATAAAAATAAGGTATTCTATGTCTGGTTTGATGCTCCAATAGGATATGTCTCTGCAACAAAAGAAATAACAAAAAATTGGAAAGAATTTTGGGGAGAAAATTCAGAGATATATAATTTTTTAGGAAAAGATAATATACCCTTCCACACTATTTTTTGGCCTGCTATACTTATTGGTCAAAAAGAATTTAACCTACCTACAAATGTTATAGGATTACAATATCTAAACTATGAAGGAGGAAAATTTTCAAAAAGTAAAGAAAGAGGTGTTTTTTGTGAAAAATTACCAAATGGGCAATTAAATTCAGACATATGGAGAGCCTATTTAACACAAATTATTCCTGAAACTTCAGACAGTGAATTTAAATGGGGAGAATTTAAAGAAAGAATCAATTCAGATATCATCGGGAATCTTGGAAATTTTGTCAATAGAACAATTAGTTTTGTAGATTCAAAATTAAAAAAAACTGTGCAAAAGTATAAAGAAACTTCAACAAAAATTGATGATGAATTTAAAGAAATTGTCAAAAATAAAGTAAAAGAGATTACTTCAAATTTAGAATCTGCTGAAATAAGAAAGGGTTTTTCAAAAATACTTGCTCTATCAACTGAAGGAAATAAATATTTAACTAAAACTACTCCATGGAAATTATTAAAAACAGAACCAAAAAGAGCAAATGAAATCCTTTCAAATTGCATAGGTCTCGTAAGAACATTAGCAATAATAATATCCCCTTATCTTCCTTTATCTTCACAAAAAATTTGGGAACAACTTAATCTTACTGGAAAATGTAACACTCCGGGAAACTGGAATAAAGCTTATGATATTTCAATTTCTTCTAAACACAAAATAAATAAAGCAGATAAACTATTTATAATGATTACCGAAGAAGATATAGAAAAAATAAGAAAGGAGACCTCCAAACCAACAAATCTTCCCAAATTATTTAATTAATTTTTGAGAATATTTTTTAAAGCATTAATTAAACATTCATTATCAGTTCTTTTTTTTATACAAACCCTAATCCACTTATATCCAAGTCCTTCAAACTCTTCGCCACTCCTAACAAGAATATTTTCCTTCTTTAATAGTTTAGAAAGATTAATATCTTTTTTTGATTCAATTAAAACAAAATTTGTTTCAGAATCAATTACATTCAATGAGGATATTTTATTTAATTTTTTTAGCATCTTTTCTTTTTCTTTTTGTAATTTAGTTCTTACGGAATCTATCCATAGATTATCATTTAATAATTCTGGTACCAATTTTTGGTTTATTATAGGAATTTGATAGGGTAATTGTTCTTTTTTTAATTTTTCAATGATTTTCTTATTCCCTGCACCAATTCCTACTCTTAAACCACCTATTCCAAAAAACTTTGATAAGGAGAACACAACAAATAAATTATTAAATCTCCCAACTTCTCTTAACATTGATTGTTGAAAATAATCTTTTCTAAATAAGAGATATGTCTCATCTATTACAAAAAATATTTTTGGATTATTTTTTATTAATTTGAACAATTCTCCTTTTTTAATCATTCTTGAAGTCGGATTATTAGGATTACATATAAACATTATTCCGTTTCTGCCAAAAAAATGTTGTAATTCTTTTATAGAACCATCTAAAATAATTTTCTTAAATTCATTCAAAACTTCTCCGATAGGCTTACCTTTTTGAGGAATTGGTTTAAAAAAATCTTTCATTATCTCTTCTTGATTTTTATAATTTATAACGGATTTTGTATCTTTACTTAATTTAAAATCAACTCCAATTTCACAAACGTCTCTAAAAAGATTTAATAGATATTCCCGATTATCTAAATTAACAAATAATTCCCTATATTTCTCTAATTCTTTATCAATATTATCTACCATCTACATAAATTGCTTCCAATACAAAAACTAATATGAGGTTTTGCATTCACATAATAAATCGGAGTAGTCACATAAAATTTTTTCTTCATAAATTAAATACAAAACATTTCTATAAAAACTTTCCCACACAAATAAAACTTTTCACAGAAAATTAAATTTAATAAAATTCAACAATAATAAAAATTTCTCTGAAATTTTTATTATTGGGGGGGTGAGCAAATAAAATAAAAAATTGGGAAAAAGTTGAATTTTAAGATTCACACGAACATTTTAAAAAATTATTTTCCTATAATAAATTATGAAAAGAAAAAAAGGTGGAAAAAAATTAACACAAAAACAAAAAATTTTAAAAAATCTGGCAACAACAAAAACAGACTCTCCAAAAATTAGAGAACTAAAACACAAAGCCAGAAGATATAGTATAAAAGAAGGCATGTTTACTTCTGCAAAAACTTCATTTGGATACCATTATATCTCTCCTCTTGCAATAGCAATCAATGCGAGTAATTCTGTTGTTGCATTGCTTAGTTCAATTGTGGGTGTGCTCGGACCATTAAGCCAGATATTTGGTTCAAGATTAATTGAAAAATATTCAAGAAAAAAAATTATGCTCAAAACAGTTTTATTAGAATCTTTAATGTGGATACCATTTATTCTCATTGCATTATTATTTTACAAAGGCGTTGTTGTAGAAATATTGCCATTATTTTTATTACTAACTTTTGCCGTATATATAATAATAACAAACATTGGACATCCTGCATGGTTTTCATGGATAGGGGATATTGTAGATGAAAAATATCGCGGAAGATGGTTCTCAAAAAGAAATCTCTTGAATGGTTTTGTGGCAGTAGTTATTGCAATTTCTGCATCTTTCTTTTTAGATTATATGAAAAAAAGAGAGATTGCAATGTTAGGATTTGTTGTTTTATTTTCTCTTGCATTTATTTCAAGAATGACTTGTATAAATATTTTCAAAAAACAATACGAACCAAAAATAAAACTAAAAAAAGGTTATTACTTTTCGTTCTTTGATTTCTTGCTAAAAAATCCTAAGGATAATTTCAGAAAATTTTCATTTTACAGATTTTGGCTAAACCTTGCTTGCTCTATTTCTTCACCTCTTTTAGTAGTTTACTTGCTTAGAGTTTTAGAATTCAAATACACAATTTATATGATAATTATTTTCTCAGGGACAATTTTTTCTCTTCTAGTTTTAGAACTCTGGGGGAAATTTGCAGACAGATATGGGAATTATAAAATTTTAGGAATATCTTCAATTCTAATACCTACAATCCCTATTTTATGGGTTCTTTCTCCAAATCCAATTTATTTAATAATTGTTCCTTCAATAGTGGGAGGAATTTCTTGGGCAGGATTTAATTTAGCAACAGGGAATTTTATTTATGACAATGTATCACAACAAAAAAGAAGTCTTGCAGTATCATACCATAATATGCTTGCAGGCATAGGAACATTCATAGGAGCGGGAATCGGTGCAATACTCATAAAATTTTTAGCAATCCAAATAATTCAACCAATAATTGCAATATTTATTTTAGGAAGCATAGCAAGAATGTTAGTAGTTTTCTTTGGAATTTCTACAATCAAAGAAGTAAGAAAAACAGAAAAATTTAACGGAACAAAAGCATTAAAAAATATTATTTTAAATGAAGCCAAACCAACTCTAATTGAAGAGGCTCATCAAATAATGTCAATTAAAAAATATTTGGAGGAAAAATAGGATTTTTGATTTTACTAATTTTTGGCTACACAAAAAATTACAGGAGGGTCTTGAATCTTTAGGCCTAACTTGTGGGAGGAATTCAAAATCAAAAATCTTCCCAAAAAACTTTTAAACAACCAATTCTATTTCTAAAGATGTTTAACAAAAAAGAATGTTCAAGCTGTGGGAAAAAAATAAAAAAAGATTATGAATTCTGCCCTTTTTGTGGAAACACCATAATAGGAAAACAACAAAATTTAGGAATGCTTGGAAATGATGACAGAATAAATGATTTTGAAAACCTAACACAAAATATTTTTCAAGGATTTGGGGGAGGAATTTTAAATAAAATGCTAAATAATACTATGAAAATGCTTGAAAAAGAAATGCAAAAAGAAATAAAAATGCAACAAAAACAACCAAAAACAAATATGCAATTATTCATAAATGGAAAAAAAATTGAAGTGCCAAATATGCAACAACCTAAACCTGTTCAAAAAATCAAACAACAAATTAAATCAACACATTTTTCTTCTTCAGGACAAGAAAAATTCGCATCATTAAAACAAAAAGAACCAAGTACAACAATCAAAAGATTAGGAGATACAATTCTCTACGAAATTTCTCTTCCAAATGTAAAATCAATAAAAGAAATTTCAATAGTTAAATTAGAAAACAGTGTGGAAATAAAAGCAATATCAAAAAATACAGCTTACTTTAAATCAATACCAATAAATTTAGATTTAACAGAATATGAATTTAATAATGAAAAACTAGTTCTTGAGTTTAGTGAATAAACTTAAAAAAAATAGTAATTTTATTTGTAAAGACCAATAAATTTTTCTCTTGAAATTTTAACATCTCTTTTAAGTATTTTATTTAGAAGCCCTCTATCAAGTTTTTCTCCAGAATGATTTGGAACAACTGTTGTTAAACCATTCTCATGACGAAGAAATACATGACTTCCAGCTTGCCTCATAACAACAAATCCTTCTCGTTGCAAAATTTTAATTAACTCTTTAGCAGTTAATTGGGGCAACCTCATTTCCTTGCACCTCAATTTTTTGCACCCCAATAAAATTATCTTGAATAACTACATCTTTCTGCTCTTCCAAATAAAGCTCAATTGCTTCTTTTGTTCTCCTAATAAGTTCATTCATATCTTTTGCCTGAGTATGACAGCCCGGAAGTTCAACTACTTCTGAAATCAAATAACCATCCTCTCCTTTTTCAATAAGTATATTAAAATTCATAGAAGAATCAATTCTACAAATTATTTAAACCTTCCGACAACTTACTATGAATTTAATAATGAAAAACTTATTTTAGAATTTGAAGGAAATTAACTAAACTTTCCTCATCAACGTCCTCAAAATCAAAGGCACAATTTCTTCTGGAGGACCAACAGAATCAATATTAAAAAGCAACCCTTTATCTTTATAAAAATCAATTAAAGGTTTTGTGTTTTTATCATAAACATCCAATCTTGTTTTAATGGTTTCTTTATTATCTTCTGCTCTTTTCACAACACTTCCCTCACACCCGTCACAAATACCTTCAACTTTGGGAGGAAAATTTCTAACATGATAAATTTTTCCACAATCTGAACAAGTTATTCTCCCAGACATCCTATCTATTAAAATATCCATAGGAATATTAATATTAATAACAGCGTCTAAATCAATAATATCTGCTAAAGCTTGTGCCTGAGATAAAGTTCTGGGAAACCCATCAAGAATAAAACCTTCTTTACAATCATCTCGCCCCAATCTATCTTTAACCATTTGTATTGTAATATCATCTGGAACTAATTGTCCAGATTCCATAATTTCTTTTGCTTTTAATCCAATTTCAGTTTCATTTTTCAAATTTTCTCTAAATAAATCACCTGTAGAAATATGGGGAATTGCAAGAATCGGAGCAATCCTACTTGAATATGTTCCTTTTCCAGAATTGGGCGGACCTAAAAATATTTTTCTCATATTCTAAAATTTTCTATAATGAACTTTTTCATCAAGTTTATCATAAGAATAAATCTCGCTTGGATTAAACCAAATTCCAACTTCTTTATCTGACTCAGAAGAATCATCAGTGGCATGAATTATAGTAATTCCAGGACGATTTGAAATATTTGCTAAATCAAAAGTATCATGCGAATAATCTCCTCTTATTGTTCCAGGATTAGCCTCATTAATATTTGTAGAACCAGCCAATCTTCTAACTGTTTTAATAGCATTATGCCCTTCTAAAACCATTGCAATAATCGGGCAAATTCGCATATCTTTCATTAAACCATCAACAATTTCCTGCCCTGCTTTTTTAGAATCATAATCTTCAGGATAACCTTTATTTTTCTTTATTCCCTCTCCTTTCTTAACTAACCACTCTTCATCTTTATAATAATGTTTAGCAAGCTGTTCTTCTTTTGCATCAAGCATTTTCAAAGCAATAATTTTCAAACCAACTTTTTCAAATCGTGAAAGAATTTCTCCAACAATTCCTCTTTGAACTGCATCAGGCTTAAACAAGATTAATGCTCGTTCTTTATTAACCATATTAAGTAAATAAATTTTTCATTTAAAAAATCTTCTATACTAAAATTCAATCAACAAGATTATCTTCAGAATTATTTAAATTACCTTTCAGTGTAGAAGCCAAATCAATTACATATTTTCCTTCTGAAACTTTGTAAATTAAGGGACGCTCTTTATTAAATAAATTAACAACATCAATTTCATATTTACCAGTCCCAACAGCACGAATAGATTCAATATCCAGAATAACAGGTTGCTCATCATCAGTAATTCCTGCCATTTCACGAATGTCTTTTTCAATTGTAACACGTTCTTTCTCAGGAATTTCAATAATTTTATTTTTCAAATTTTCAAACTGCTCGTCACGAATATAAAAAAAGAAATGACTATTACAATCAGCACACCCTTCTAATAACTCCTTGCTCCCAACAGGAATAATTCTAGAACATTTCGTACATTGGTGTGGCATAAGTTTGAAAGGACTTAAGATTATTTAATCTTTTCTAAACTAGAGAAGTTATTTATTAAATTCTTCTAGCAATAATATCTTCCATAAGCTCTAAACCATCATTCCCATATTTACGAGAAATTACCTCTCCAACATATCTTACCAGAGGAGATGGAACAGAATAATCTAAAAATCTTGGAGCAGAAAAACATTTAACATCAATGTCTTTATTTTTTAATAAATTGGCTTTATCCAAAAATTCCTCAGGAATCTCTTTTCCCAAAGCATATATTTCTAATTTCATAACAAAAAACAAATTCCAGAATTTAAATAAATGATTATTATTATTATTAGTATTATTCTTATTCTTATTCTTATTCTTATTCTTATTATACATATTTACCACAAAGCATATATTTCAGAATGAAAATTATTATAAACTTAAATCTTTTCACAATTAAAGAAAATGCATCTAGATAAAATTATAACTGGCATAAAAAATTCTCCATTAACAGATAAAGTTAAACAAGAATCAATTAATATAATAAATGAAAATTCTAAAAAGTTAAACAAAATGTTTGAAAGTTTACTCTTTAAAGCACCAAATTCACAAACAGAATTTTATCAGGAAATTACTAATGAAGCAATGGAATTAATAACGCCTGCAATGCGTAAAGCATCAGTATCAGAAATTGACGGAACAAATACTTATGCACATATTTATGCTTCAATAACAAGAGAAAATCCTAAAAAATATTTACAATAAAAATATTAGATTTCTTTTTATTTATTCAAAAGCAATTCTATCTTTTTAGGATTACGTTTAATATCCTTAACAACAGTTGCAGGCCCAATAATTGTAATTGCACCTAAATCTGCCCCTGTTAAAACATTTGCCAAATTCTTTTTTAATCTCATAAATAAATTACCATCCCCATTTCCAGAAATAACTGCAAGCTCAATCCCCCTAAAATTTTTCACATGTCCAATCATAGCCATAGTATCTCCAATCAATCGCGTTTCCTCTTCAGATTTTAATTTTCCTTGTAAAATCAAAATATTATTTCCAAAAATAATTCCAAGAATTTTTCTAATTCGCTCGTCACTATTCAAGCTCCTAATTTCTGAATAAGGCAAAAACTGGATTGAAAATCCTTTTAATTTTCCAAGATTCTTTTTCTTCGTCATTTTATTTATGTTTTATATGAATTTTAAAATCTTTAACTAGAGACAAAAAACTTTTTTCAAAATAATTTATCTTCGTAGAAAATGAATGAATTCTAAGACCATTAGCCATAACCATTCCCAAAATAAAAATCAATAATGTTTGTTCAAAAGTCGGAGAATTGCCAAACAAATACCATGCTGCAGTTACTAATGCAAGAACAGCTATTAAGATTAATATAATATCTCCTAATTTCATTTAGAACCTCCAAAAAAAGAAAAAACCCACAAACTAAAAGCCATAACTAATAAAACCCAAAAAATAATTTCCCTCCAATCAATTTTTTTCTTCACCATTCTTTTATTTACAAAAACATTTTTACTTTTTAATATTTACTAAATTTTTTTTGATAATTTAAAAATTGACTCATAAAATTCTTCTAAATTTTCCCCATACTTTGCACTTATTCCAACAACTTCATACTCTGGAAAAGCAGATTCAATTTTTTTAATATCTGCCTTTTTTTTATCAATTTTATTTGCCACAATCAGTACAGGAATTTTTCTCGCAATCAAATTTCCTATTATTGTAATATTTACTTGATTATATGGGTTCTCAGTTGAATCTAAAACAACAACAACCATATCCATATCCTCAAGCCATTTGATGCTATCAACAATTCCCTGAGTAGCTTCTTTTGCTCTTTTTTTTGATTCTTTTTTAGTTACTTTATATTTTAAAAAATCTTCATAGTCAATTTTTGTTGCAATTCCAGGAGTATCAATCATTTTAAACATTAAAGATTTACCTTTATAATTAATTTCAACTTTTTCCTTAAATTGAACATTTCTTGTTTCATGAGGAATTTTGCTAACACTTCCAATTTCTTCACCAGTAAAATCTTTACAAATACGATTTGCTAAACTTGTTTTTCCAGCATTAGGAGGACCATAAAAACCTAATTTTATATCTCTTTTATTCTTAAAAATATTTGAAAATACTCTTCCAATAAAATTTTTCAAAATTTTTATCGCCATTAGTTCTTTTCAAATCCTTTAATCAATTTTTTGAAAGAAAAATTGATTGATGAAAATCTTTGATTTACTTCCACAAATTGAAAAGGACTCATCAGAAATTTTGAAAAAATTTTGGGGCTTTGCCGAAAAATGTTAGAATAAATTATATTTTTCATTATATAAAATTGTTTGAATAGTTTATAAATATTTCAGCGATAAAATTCTACTTTCTAAATTTTCTAGGATTAAATATGTTTCTCCTAACAGGACGCCTTTTAGAAATATTGGTTTGAGGTATTACAACCTGTTTTTTCTTAAATAAATTCAAAATTTTTTCCACAGGCAACTCAAACATTCCAGTTCTTTTCCCTAAATATTTTTTAAGAATATATCTCATTTGCTCAGAATTCCAGCCAGCTTTTTTAAGACTTACAACAATTTTTTTCTCTTCAATACCTTTCTTTTTTGAATTTTCAATAAACAAAATTAAATTATATAGATCATTTTTATTTTTAAATAAATAATTTTCATATTTCTTTGAATACCATTTCTGCAGAATAATATAAACCACAATAGCAATTAAAATTAAAAAAAACAAAATTAAACTAAAAAAAATCCAAATAGAAATTCCATCATCTTCAAGAGTAGAAATTTCAGATATTTTTAAATTGCCCAATTGGGGAGAAATAAAAATAGGCAATTCAGAAAAACCAATATTCTCTGTTGTTGAAAAAACAATTTTAAAAGCATCTTCATTAAGAGGAACAAATATATAATCTCCCATTTCTCTTTTATCATAATCTTTTTCAAAATTTAAATCATTTATTTTTTTAATAACAAAAAATGGTGTTCCAACCGAATTAGGTTTTTTATTGATATTTAATTCAAAAACATTTAACAAAACTTCTAAACCATCTCCATAATCTGCAGAAATTTCTTTATAATTAATTGTATTAACTAAATTATCAATATTCCAAGATAAAATTGCTTTATTATAATCCTTTTCTCTACCAATAGAATAATTTCCTCCAAGAAGTTCTAATGCTTTCAAATCTATTTTGTTTTCTGTAAAATAAAAAGGGAGCATATCAGCACTCTTACTCACACTAATTGAATTTGGAATAACAACTTTAAGTAAATCTTGCATTAATCCAATATAATAACTATCAGCCACACCAGGAACCGCAGAATCAAAACTAATTTTAATATTAGTTAATCTTTCTTCAGCATCAGTTAAATCAAAAATTGTTTTTAAAGAATTTTGATGAAACGTTTGGAAATTTTCTAATTGAGATTTAAGATTATTCAAAGATTTTAATTTTTGATTTAAAATTGTATCTACTGCTTTAATTGGGGTTTCAACAACTATTTTAAAAGATTTAGAACTTGTCAATTTATCTACAGAAGTAATTGTTACATTCAAATCAAAATTACCTGTGCTATTATAAGTATATATTACTTCATTTATTTTTGTATCTTTTGAATTGCCATTGCCAAAATCCCAGTGATAATTAAGGATACTTGAACCCGCATCTAACAAGTCTACATTTACACTAAAATCTGTTGTAACAGCTGCAGCAGTAATTAAAGGATTAAGAGAACGAATTAAAGGAACTTTCTTAACAACAATATCTTGAGAAAAAATTTCTGCCCCATTTAACTTCAAAGAAAAAGGAGTATCTCCAACTTTTAGACTTGCGTTATCCAAATAAATTTTATGAAAACCAGAATCATATGTTAAAGGAATTCCAGTTAAATCATAAAAATCAGTAGAAGTTGAAATAGCCCCTCCCCCTGCAATTGCAGTTCCAACGAGGTTCTCAAAAGTAATTTGTTGGTTTACTTTAGAATATATTTTAATTGGGATAACACAATTTTTAACAGAACATTCTAAAGTTCCATATTTTGAAGTAAGATAATTTCGTGCGTCAGTTAAAAAATTTCCATAGTTTCCAGAATATCTGTCTAATATAGAAAAACTTCCTACATATCCAAACTGTTTACTATATGCAATAATATTATAAGAATAATCTTCAGACTTTGGAGGAATACCAGAAAAACCACAACCATTATCTGTGGGATAATATTCTATTTTTATATTATCTCCAACATTCCCTGTTACACAAACATAATATTCTTCTGTTGCATCAGAATTAATTCCATCAACATCACAAAAAAATTCACCATTTCCAATTACAGAACGATTTGGACAATTTCCAAGACCAATACCATCTAAATCATAAATTACAAAAGTAACAGTAGATTTTGATTCACCCCCCATTAGTTCTGCACCCAATCTAAACCCTCCTGATTCTGGAAGCTCAACTCTTTGACAAATAGGTGCATTTGAAAGTATAACCTCTTCTGTTGCATGAGATTCATTAAAACATCCTTTTGTTCTAAATAAAGAGCAATAATCCTTAGAATAATTAGTATTCAAAACATCAATAGAACCGTCATCAAAAACATCAAATTTAAATTGATTATAACAAGATTGAGCAACATCACTTCTAATATTAAAATCTATTGAATTCAATTCAATTATATCTTTATCAAATTTAATACCAATTAATTTAGACTCTCCTTCTATTAAAGAAACAACTTTTGTTGATAAAGGATTTTGTGCATCATAATCTATATCACAATTATCAAAGCCACATTCAGAAACTAATCTATTTAATTCAAGCAAATCAAAAAGCGTCACAGATTCTCCTGTATTAGTTACAAAAGTTGAATTAAAATTTTCTTCACTAAAACTCAAATTAATCCATCCTTTAACAAATTCTCCAGAAGAATATTCTGTTGTTATATTATATAATTCATCTCCAATTCCAAAATCAGCAGATACAAAACTAACTAAAAACAGAACTATAATTCCTAAAACAAATATAAACTTCATCACTCTTAATTTTTTTTATTTAAAATTAGAAGTTATCCTTATTTTTAAAGATTAAGGATAAATAAATTAGTGCTATTAAAACTAACGAAGCAACAACTCCAAAAAATCCAAAAAAAGGAAGTTGTATCTGTGCTGGACAAGGAATTATTTGATGACCTTCACTACTTTTTTCTGATAATCTTTGAGGATCATAATAAAATAATCCATCATCTCCAGTTACATAATCTAAAGGATCATCTGAAAAATCATTATCTATAGAAACAAATCCATTATTAACACCCCAAGTCCATTCACTTGTCCAAGAATACTCTAAAAAACCATCAGCACAATCATCTTCATCTTCACTAAAATATTCCCAAGAACCAATTGAAGGAAAAGAAATACTAGAACTACAACTTCCACAATCATCCCCCCCACAATCAATTCCATCTTCACCAAGGTCTTCATCTTGCAAATCATTAAAACAATGTTCTGGAGCACCACAATCACTACAATCAAGTCCCCCACAATCCACCCCAGTTTCACCAAGATCTTCATTTTTTATATCATTTCTACAATGTGTAGCAATAGTTGGAATTATAACAGAAATAACAGAAACTCCTGGACCACATTCACCAGAATTCCATTGACAAAAACAATTTGTATTATAATGATCATCATCTAAAAGAGTTTCCCCACACCCAACATCAAAAGTCTCTTTTGAAAGATCATTTGCACTATTATAAGCTTGGGGACAATCAATATGATTTGAACAAGAGGTACAAATATCTTCCTCAGTAAAATCACTGCAAAAAGAAGCCCCTTCATCACGAACAACAATATTAAGATAAGGACTTTGAACTCCATTAACAATAAAATAAAATTCATCAGGACTACAATCTCCAATTCCAAGTACACAATCTTTTCCAGCATCATAATCTGCTTGAGTTACTTCCCATAATCCAGATAAAAAAGAATTTATTTCACTAGATAAAATTACATCTCCTATAATTATAGCACCATCTGTTCTTGGCAAAATATCATCATCAACTGTTGCATCATTTTCAAAAATTTGAAAACCTTGATAATTTCCCAATTTTAAACCTGAATTATTAAGAACTAATTTAACCCTATCTCCAACTGCAACAAGGGACTTTTCAACACTAATATCATCAGCATCTGCCCAATAAGCATTTGCTTGCCATTTACAACAAACTTTAAAATCATAATCATCAAACCCTCCTAAATGTGCATTAGTAGAATCAGAAAAAGAAACAACTCCAAATTCATCCTCTAAACAAACCAAACCACTACCACTTCTACAATCTACATTACCAAAACAAACATCAACATCATAATTTCCTGTATCTAAAAGTTCTGCATGAGCATTAGTTTGAGAAGCATTAGTTTGAGAAGACAAACTTAAAATACCATTCTCTCCATTACATATATTTGTTCCCTCAAAATCGCAAGAAACAAACCAAGGATAATTTCCCCCACCATCTCTCACTTCTCCATGAGCATTTGATGAAGAAGAAAAAGCCATCACAACACTTTCAGCACCTTTAATAGGAGTGTCTACTACACTACATGAAAAAGCAAAAATATTACTAATTAATAAAATTGAAATTACAGAAAAAATCCCAAACATAAAAAATTTTTTAACAACCATTATGCAAAGATGCGAAGCAACTTGTATTCTGCATAGCAGACATTAATTACAAAATTTATTTTGGACACCATCTTACTTTATAATTAAATTTAGTTCCCTATATTTAAAAATACTTTGGTATAGCAAAAAATAAAAACATACAAACGTTTTTTCATTTATGGAATTAAAAAATTCAACTATTGCAGATTTGCATATTCATTCTCGTTTCTCTCGGGCTTGTAGTAAAAATATTGATTTTGAAAATTTAGCAAAATGGGCAAAAATAAAAGGATTAAATTTACTTGGGACAGGCGATTTCACACATCCAATTTGGATAGAAGAAATAAAAAAACTAAAGCCAAATGAAAAAGGATTTTATTATTATGAAGATTTCCCTTTTATTATTACCGGAGAAATTTCTCTAATCTACACACAAGGCAGAGGAAGAAGAGTTCATTTAGTTTTATTAGTTCCAAATATTAAAATTGCGGAAAAAATAAATTCTTATTTTGATACAAAAGGGAGAAGAGATTACGACGGAAGGCCAATCTTTAAAATTTCTTGTGAGGAATTTACAAAAGAAATGAAAAATATTTCTCAAGAAATTGAAATTATTCCAGCACATATTTGGACCCCATACTTTGGAGTATTAGGTTCTATGTCTGGTTTTGATTCATTAAAAGAAGCATTTGGCGAACAGGAAAAAAATATTTTTGCGATTGAAACAGGAATTTCTTCTGATCCAAAAATGAATTTACAAATTACTGAATTAAAAAATAAATCAATTGTGAGTTTTTCAGACGCACACTGTATCCATCCCGATACATTAATCACTTTAAAAGATGGCTATGTTTTACCTATTTCAGAAATTAAAAATGAAATTATTTTAACTTGTGCAGATTTTAACAAAAAACAATCTAAAGAAATTTCTAAATTGCAATTTTCTAAAATAATTTCTCCAAAAAATCTTAAAAAAATTAAATATTTCGGAGGAGAAATTTGTGTTTCTGAGAAACATAGATTTTTTATTTATGAAAAAGAAAAAGTCATTGAAAAATATGCTTTTGAATTAAAAAAAGGGGACAAACTTTTTAGAATTGCTAAGTTGTCCCACAATATAAAAAAATTTAGATTTAAAAAACCTCAAATAAACTCCTATTATTCTTTAAACAAAGAAGGGATTAATTTTATTAAAAATAGAAGAAAAGAAAAAAAACTATTGCAAAAAGATATTGCAAAAAAATTAAAAATTTATAAAGACCATTATTGGAAAATAGAAAATGGATTAGTCAAAATTAATCAAATTTTTTTGAAAAAAATTTCAAAGTTATTAGATTTCAATTTTAATAATTTTTTAGAGAAATATACAGATAAATATTTTGATTTTAAATTCCCAAATAAAAATTCAATTAAACTTTTTGAGTTATTAGGTTATTTAATGGGAGATGGTTGTTTTGCAATTAGAAATAGAGGCGCATGTTTATTATTTGCTGATAAAAATAAAGAAATATTAAAATATTATAAAAAAATAATAGAAAGTTTATTTTCATGTAAATGTAGAATATCAAAATATTTTTCTCAAAATTCTTATGAATTATTCGCCCCAGCTCATGTAGCACAATTTTTTAAAATTAATTTTCCAAATGCGATTCTTAAAGCAAAAGATTTACGTATTCCGAGAGAGATATTTTCAGCATCCTTAAAAGAAATTGCTGGTTTTTTAAGAGGTTTTTTTGATGCAGAAGGATGCTTTGGACATCACAATGTTGATGTTTGTTCTTCTAATAAATTATTATTATTTCAGATAGATTCTTTACTTAAAAAATTTGGAATCTTCACAACAGTTTCTTTAAACCAGTTAGAAAAAACAAAACAAAAATATAGACATAGACTTTACTTATATGGAGAAAATTTAAGAAAATTTGAAAAAGAAATTAATTTTAATCACCCTCTTAAAAAATCTAAATTACAAAATTACATTAAAAAATTAAAAATATTGAGAAAATCAAAAATTAAAAAATTTGGTGATTTTATATTAACAGAAATTCAATCAATTAGAAACATAAAATCTAATACAAAATATTTATATGATATTGCAATTCCTAAATACAAAAATTACATTGCAAACCAAGTAATTGTTCATAATTCCTTCTGGCCTTGGCGTTTAGGAAGAGAAGCAACAATTTTCAAAAAAACAGAATCTTATTCCGAATTAATAAAACAAATTAGAGAAAATTCTTTTATAGGAACAATTGAAGTTGATCCTGCTTATGGAAAATATCATTGGGATGGACATTCAAACTGCAACTTCTCTTGTTCTCCTGAAAAAACAAAACAACTAAACAATCTCTGTCCAAAATGTGGGAAAAAATTAATAATTGGTGTAGAAAATAGAGTAGAAGAATTATCTAATTCCACAGAAACAAATGGAAAAATATTTTACACAATTCTTCCACTTCACGAAATAATTTCCCTACAAATCAATGCAAACATGCAAACAAAAAAAGTCTGGGCAATCTACAATAAATTAATTAAAAAATTTGAAAATGAATTTAATATTTTATTAAATATCTCAGAAAAAGAATTAATAGAAAATAAAGTTGATGAAAAACTTATAAAATTAATAATAAAAAATCGTGAAGGAAAAATTAAAGTAAAACCAGGTTACGATGGGGAGTATGGGATTGCACAATTAGAAACACAAGAAACCTTATTTTGAAATCTTAACATCCCTTACTTTAACAAACTTATAATGGGCATCAGAAGTTTCATAACCATCTTTACATGCCTCGCGATGCCTATTCACAATGGCTTCTCTACAAGCACATTTTTTCCTTAGAGTATATTTTCCACACTTTTTACATTTTTTTAATTTCATGTCCTTAGTAAACATTTTTTCTTGAAAAATGTTTCGGGGCCTCGTAGAGGTTCTCGCACCTCCTTGGTGTACACGCGAAGTGTGTTATTTCTTGATACTAAATTCAACACCTAACTTTTTTGATTTATCTTCAATCTCTCTAATAATTTCTTTAAATTTATTATCGGCAATTTTCAAACTATCACTTTCTATTTTTATAGAATATTTTCCCGCAGAAACATACTTAACTTCAACATTTTTTAAATTTCCAATTAAATTTTTAATTAATTCTATTCCATTTGGTTGAGAAGTTGTTAAACTAATCTCTTTTTTCAAAACCGCTTTCTTCTTTTTCTGATTTAATAAAATATCAATAATTTTTTTAGAATTATCTTTACCCACAATTTTTTCTAAATTAGAATAATTAACTTTAGATTCTTCTAAAAAATCATACAAATTTTCTTGTTTCTTAATTTCTTCTATAATACTCTCTGCCTTATCTCCCAAAATACTCTTAAGCACGCTTACATAACTTTTTTCTTGTTTCATTTTTTCAAGAACTTCTTTTTTCTCTTTTGGAGTTACTCTTCTCAAGGACAAATCAATATTTCCATTAGAAAAAACTCTTAAAACTTTACATACAATCCTTTTTTTAGGCACAACATAATCTCTAAGATTTCTAATTCTTCCTGCAGCAACTTCACTAAGAACTATACTTCCTTGCCCATTTCCATCAATATTAACAAAAACAATAGTTCCAGCTATTCTTTCAACAGTACACATTACAACATCGCCAATTTCAAGTTCCATAAGATATCAGAGAAAAAAAGGTTTAAAAAGTTCTCTTTTTTAAATAATATAATGGTGATAAAAATAAATCTCTCTAACAGAATATATTATACAATTATTACAATAAGTATTTTACTTATTTTAGGAACAGGAGTTTATGCTGTTACAGGAGTTAGTCATTCTTTGGATGAAATTAATTTGCCAACTTGCAGCACAAATCAAATTCTTAAATGGAGTGGAAGTAATTGGATTTGTGGGGAAGATACAGGTATTACCACAGACAATTATGCTGTTAATTCAAAAGGACTTAATGTGCCCACAGGAACAAGTTATGGAGGTTTTAGATTAGGACAATGGCCCACCCATAATAGCCCTAATGTATGGGCGTACTTCTCAAGAGGGAATAGTAATGATTATGCTAACTTAGCATTAGGAAGTCTTTGGGTAGCTGGAACACCTTATCTTTCTTCAAGAAGAAATTGTGGAAAACTTTATACAGATGCCTCTGGAATTATTAGATGCGGTGTAGACAACACTGGAACATCATTATCAAAAGGAACTGGAATATACACAACACCCCCAGTCTGTTCAAATGCTGGATCAATAGTATTTACCTCAACATGTTTATCAAAAGGATTCTATGATTCATATTGGCAAAAAACATTCTACTGGCATTGCGATGGATCTTATAAAACTACGGCTGCTTATCTTACGCAACAAACGTGTAATAATATTCTTAAAGGATATTTAGTAAATTAAAAAAGTTTATTCATCCTCTTAAATTTTTCATCTATTTTAGTAACAAATCTAAATTTACCCCTTAATCACTCCAAGAGGGATTAACTTCTCAACAACCTCAACCAAGTCTTTTTGATTTTTCATCACATCTTCAATATTTTTATACGCTCCAGACGCCTCATCTAAATCCCTCTTATTTCTAATACTATGAACAATTCCTAAATTTTCTAATTTCTTTTTTTCTTTTTCCAAGTCCAATTTTTCCTGCGCACTTTTACGACTCATTTTTCTACCTGCCCCATGTGAACAAGAATTAAAACTTTCTTTATTTCCTTTCCCTTTAACAATATAACTCGCAGTTCCTTGAGAACCAGGAATAATTCCAAGTTCACCTTTTTTTGCAGAAGTCGCACCTTTTCTATGAACAACAACTTTCTCTCCAAAATGCTTTTCTATTCTCGCATAATTATGTGCAACATTAATTATTTTAGAAAAATCTTTTTTTAACAATCTAATATTCTCTTTTTTCAAAACATCAATAAAAACTGCAAGAACCAAATTCATCATTAGTTTTCTATTCTCCTGTTCTAGTT
>JBDLJZ010000011.1:0-21414 GCA_039714095.1 Nanobdellota archaeon
GAATCTAGCACAGCTCCCGCCAGGATGTGATTGACCCGTGTCAAGAGTCATGCATGTCAACTCACCAGGGACAATATCAGATTTTTTTTTCACATAAAAACTATTAACAACATTAAAACCAAATTTCATTAAAAAATCTCCACTCTTTCTTTCAGTAAAAATTTTCATACACAAAAAACTAAATCTATTTATATATACTTTTCTAAACAAATTTATGGGAAAAAAACTAAAAAAATTGTTCTATCCAAAAACAATTGCAGTAATTGGTGCCTCAAATCATCCAGAAAAAGTAGGAGGAATTTTAATGAATAAACTTCAAAATTTTAAAGGAAAAATTATTCCAATAAACCCAACACATCAATTAGTAAAAGGTAAAAAATCTTATCATTCAGTTATAAAATACAAAAATAAAATAGATTTAGTAATTATAGCAACACCTGCAAAAACAGTTAATATAATTTTAAAACAATGTGTAAAAAAGAAAATAAAAAACATAATAATAATCACCGCAGGATTTTCAGAAATCGGAAACACAAAACAAGAACAAGAAATAACAAAACTTGCTAAAAAATATAAATTAAATATATTAGGTCCAAATTGTTTTGGAATAGCAAACCCAGAATTAAATCTTGACACAACATTTTCATCATCAACTCCTAAACAAGGAAATATTGCATTCATAAGTCAAAGTGGAGCATTGTGGAGTTATATCTCTGACTTAAATATAGGTTTCTCAAAATTCGCAAGTTTAGGAAATATGTCAGACATAGAATTTTCAGATTTAATAAAATATTTAAACAAAGATAAAAAAACAAAAAAAATAATTTGTTATATTGAAAAATTAAAACATGGGAAAAGATTCATAAAAATTTGCAAAAAAAGTAAAAAAGAAGTAATAGTTATCAAAGCTGGAAAAACAAAACAAGGGGAAAAAGCAGCAATAAGCCATACAGGAAGTTTAGCAACAGATTATAAAATTTATCAAGGAGCATTTAAACAAGCAAAAGTAAAGCAATTTAATTCTTTAGCCAAATCATTTAATATTAATCAATCAGAAATTAAAATTGCAAAAGGGGATACAATAATAATTACAAATGCAGGAGGAGCAGGAACACTAATCTCAGACAATATAGAAACAAAAAATCCAGAGACAATAAAAGAAGTAAATGATATATTAGGCACAGCAACAGCAAAAGATTATGAAAATGAATTAAAAAAATCAAAATACAAAAAATACAAAAATATAATTATCGCACTTACCCCTCAATCAATGTCACAACCAGAACTTACAGCAAAAATAATTGCTAATTCAAAACTAAAGAAAAAAATAATTACATTTTTCTTAGGAGACACATCAATAAAAAAAGCAAAAGAAATTTTAGAAAAAAATAAGATTAAGTGTTATAATAGAATATGAATCAAACAATCCCCCAAGTTATAAAAATTCTCTCAAAAAAATATTCAAACAAAGGAGTTACAACTTTAAACAGAATGAGAACAAAACCTAAGCCATTTGAAATTTTAATTTCTTGCCTTCTTTCTCTTAGGGCGCGAGATGAAAACACAGAAAAAGTTTCAGAAAAACTTTTCAAAATAGCAAACACTCCAGAAAAAATAATTTCACTTCCAATGAAAAAATTAGAAAAAATTATTTTTTCTTCAGGACACTATAGAAAAAAAGCAAAAACATTACAACATGTCTCACGAGTTTTAATAGACAAATACAATTCAAAAGTTCCAGATACTTACGAAAAATTAATCTCAATAAAAGGTATAGGTCCAAAAACAGCAAACATTGTTTTGGCATTTGCCTTTGGAAAACTTGTACTTCCAATTGACACTCACTGCCATAGAATACCAAATAGAATGGGGTGGATAAAAACAAAAACTCCAGAACAAACAGAAAAAGAATTAACAAAAATTTTACCAAAAAAATACTGGCGAGAATTTAATGCAATTTTTGTTCAATTCGGACGGGACATTTGTAATCCAATTTCTCCAAAATGCTCAATCTGTCCTATAAAAAAATATTGTAAAAAAATTGGGGTTGAAAAATCACGATGAAACAATTTTTTAATTTCACGTTTTTATATTAAAGCTCCATTTACTAATTTCATTTTTCTTTTTCCCAATACATTTAAAAAAATTATTATCCTTCATTTCCCAGTTCCTTATTTTGTTTAGATTTTTTATAAGATCGAGGCACTTTGCTTCCGTGACATAGTCTACTATGTGAGGAAGGAAATAACAAAGAGATTATGAAAAAGAAAACAAAATAATAAAAACAAAATGGCTTATGCAGTAACCCACATGTTAGTAGCAATCGTAGCCGTAGAACTCTTCAGAAAATTCGTAGTAAAAAATAACAAAATTTTTCCAAGATATTATATTCTTGTAGCAGCCATTGCAGGATTAATCCCTGATTTAGACATCGCAGCATATTATGTCCTTTACTTTTTCGGATTCACATTAGAACAAGTCCACAGAACATTTATGCATTCAGCATTTATTCCATTAGGATTATCCTTAATAGGATTATTCATTTACAAAACAGGAATACGCCACCCAGAACTAAGAAAACGCCACCTAAAACTATCAACAATTTTTTTCATATTTGCCATTGGAACAATTATTCATTTAATCCTAGATATGATTTATGGAAAAATTCCTCCATTATATCCATTTATCCAAACAACAATCGGATTAGGTCTATTACACAAATTCCCAAAAGCCCTACAAGAATTAATTTCTGCAACAATAGACGGTATTTTATTTTTAGGTTGGCTAATGTGGTTACAGTTCAAACTAAAAATTGATAATTACTTCTAAAGCCCTACCAAAATCTTTAAAAAACCATTTCCCTAAAAATTTAATATGAAACGTTCAAGCCGTAGATGGAAGAAAAAAGGACAAATGCGTTGGAAATGGCAACGTAAAAAACTTAGAAAAGAAAAGCACAAACGTAAACTAAGACGTGCAAGAAGTAGATAATTCTAAATATATTTTATAATATAACAATTGAAAAATTATAATCCTTAAATATAGAATTTTTGCTTGAAGATTATGATAAATATTCACAAATCCCTATCACCAGACCATTTAAAAGACATTGCTGAAACACTAAATTGCACATCTAATAAATTTTATGGACAACTAATAAAAAAAGCCGTGCTTCAACAAATATTAAAAATTCCAGATGCAGTAATAATAAATACAGAAGAAACTATAAAACAAAAAACAAATTTCCCTTACATGATTTATCACAATAAAGAATTCTACTTTGTAAGAATTGACACAGGAAAAATCCCTCATAAAAAGAAAATAACACGAGAAAAATCAGAATTAGAAAAAATCCTAAAAATAGATTCTACAGAAATTTTATGTTTCAACCCCTTAACTCTAAGTCCAAAAAGAACAATAAAAAAATTAAAAAAAGGAAGGTATGAATTAATTGATTTAGGTTATAACGAACAAATACTAAAAGGATTAAAACATCACAATAAAAATTCTAAACATCTAAGAGGATTTACACCAGTACTAAAATATAATTATAATAGTGAATTATTGGGAATGGGAACATATGAACAAAAAAAAGAAATAATAAATTACTGCTTAGGACAAAATCTATCAGAAAAAGAAAAGAAAAATAATTGTGAAGAAGGTTTAATAAAAGAGTCTAAAAATAATTGTAGAAAATGTAGAAATTCTTTAAAATTAGTATTAGAATCAGAAGTTAAAACACAAAATCCTCTTAATAGACAAGCAATAAAATATCTAGAATCAGTAAAAAAAACAAATTTAAAATTAAATGATGATTTAGATTACGCACCAACAAACACTGAGCTAAGCAAATTAGCTCAAAAACTTCTATAACACAATAATCCTTATAAAAAAAATATTTTTAACTAATTTTAATGAAAAACTACTATACAATTTGCAATGAAAAAGAATCACCAATAGCAATATTTGAAAAAAAACTATATGCTAGAAAATTTCAGAGAAAAAGAAATGGTTTACCAGAAGATATTCAAAGAACAGAAAAATTTCCAAAACTCAATAGTTGGTTTCAAATAGAACAACCAAAAGGCAAACTAAGAGGGTATTTTCTTAATCTAAGAGATCCTTCGGAATTTTACGCTGAAGAATTCAGTTCCAAAAAAAAATGGAGCTAATCCACTACGACAAATTTTATAAAGAATTTTCTTTAATTTAATTCATGGAAAGCGAAATCTGGACAGAAAAATTTAGACCTTCAACATTTTCTGATGTCGTGGGACAAAGTGAGATAATTAAAAGAATAGAATCTCTAACAAATTCCTTAAATATACCTCATTTACTTTTCGCAGGACCGGCAGGAACAGGAAAATCCACCCTTGCATTAATTGTAGTAAAAGAACTTTTCAAAAATACATGGAAAAATAATTATCTTGAATTAAATGCATCAGACGAAAGAGGTATCAATGTAGTTAGAGAAAAAGTAAAAAATTTCGCAAGAACAAAATCATTAGGAAACGTGCCTTTTAAAGTGATTTTTTTAGACGAAGCCGATGCTCTGACTCCCGAAGCCCAACAAGCTCTAAGAAGAACTATGGAAAACTATTCCGCAACCTGCAGATTTATAATGTCTTGTAATTACTCAAGCAAAATAATAGACCCAATTCAATCACGTTGTGCAATTTTTAGATTCAAACTTTTAGAAAAAAAAGACATAGAAAAGATAATACAAAGAATAGCACAAAGAGAAAATCTAACAATAGGTTCTGAAGCTACAGAAATACTCTACGAGGGGAGCGAAGGAGATTGTAGACGTTGCATCAATATTTTACAATCAACAGCACCAATTTCTCCAACAATAACTCCAGAACTAATCTCAACAATCATAGCAAACACAAAACCAAAAGACATCAAAATAGTTTTAGATTATGCACTTTCAGGAGATTTTGAACAGTCAAGAGAAAAACTTCTTGACGTAATGTTAAAACAATCAATCTCTGGACAGGACGTCATAAAAGCAATTCAAAAAGAAATCTGGAATCTTCCAATTGAACCTGAAATAAAAGTTAAACTAACAGAAAAAACAGGTGAAACAGAATTTAGAATCGTCGAAGGTTCAGACCCATTTATACAACTACAAGCACTTATTGCTTCATTTGTTTTGGCCGGTTTGGGCGAATGATTTCGCGAGATATAATCTGCGAAGCTAAAAATAAAAGTCCGAGCGAGGTCAAGAGTTAAAGACTAAAATGAAAACATATATTACATTTAAAGAAAATTTTGAAATATATCTAAAACAGTGTAAACAATATCTAGAAGAATTTGAAAAAATAAAACCTCCTCAAAAAATTCCTATTCCAGAGTTTACAGAAGATGTAAAATGGAAAGGATATGCCTACATTGAAACAGATAGAATAAATCAACAAAATAGTAAAAATAAATCATTTTATGAATTGGCTCAAAAAGAAATAGAACAAGGAAGAAAAAATTTAGCATCATTAATGAATTCTCCAACAAAATTCGGATTGATAATTTATAATCAAATTTACACAATAAATCAAGGAAAAGTAAATCTAAAAAAATATATAAAATATTTAAAAATTGGTTTGAAAACAATAAATCAAGAATTGTCTGATTAAAATGAATAACATTGAAGTAGAAATTAGAAGTTTTATCTCAAAAGAAAAATATAATGAGCTTTTAAAATTCTTCAGACAAAATACAGAACTTGTAAAAAAAGATTTTCAAGAAACACATTATTTTGATTGTGAACAAGATTTGAGAATTCAAAAAAACAATTCAGGTTCAAAAATTTGGTTAAAAAAAGGAAAACTCCATGAAGATTCCAGAGAAGAAATAGAAATATTCGCAAGAGAAAATAATTTTGAAAATTTAGGAAAATTATTTAACGAACTTGGACACAACATAGAAATAAAATGGCTAAGAAACAGACACCAGTTTAATTGGCAAAAAATAAAAGTTTGTCTTGATTATACAAAAGGATATGGTTATATTATTGAATTGGAAAAAATGTCCAATGAAGAAAACAAAGAAAAAGTTTTACAAGAATTAAAACAAAAGCTTTCAGAATTAAACATTCTTCTAACACCAAAACAAGAATTTGAAAATAAATTTAATTATTATAAAGAAAACTGGAGAGAATTAATAAATGAACAACAATTTTGATAATTGGTGTGAAAAATATCGTCCAAAAAAATTTGAAGATATCCACGGACAAGATGAAGCCGTAAGCCAAATCAAATCTTTTATTAACAACTCTTTTTTGGGGTTGGGTAGGCGGACCACTAAAAAAGCAATAATTCTTTACGGAGGACCAGGAATAGGAAAAACAACAATTGCACATGTAATAGCAAATGAAACAAACTCCGAAATATTTGAATTAAATGCTTCAGACTTAAGAAATAAAGGAAAACTTCAAGAAATTCTAAAACCCGCAGTAGAACAACAATCTTTAACAAACAAAAATAAAATAATCTTAGTTGACGAAGCAGATGGAATTTCAGGAACAGATAGGGGAGGAATCACAGAAATAATTTCATTAATAGCATTAACAACATACCCACTTATAATAACTGCCAACGACGCGTGGAGTAAAAAACTTTCCCCATTAAGAAAAAAAACAGAACTCATAGAATTAAGAGAAATTGCACCCTCAATAATAAAACATATCTTAACACAAATACTTGAAAAAGAGGACAAATTTATTCATAATAAAATATTAAATCAAATAGCAATAAAATCAAAAGGAGATTTACGTGCAGCAATAAATGATTTACAAACACTTGTAAATACAGGAAATCCAGAAGAAATAGAATTAGATAAAAGAAATAAAGAAACAGATATTTTCAATGCATTAAAAAAAATATTCAAAGAAAACCCAACATTAGAAACGTTAAAAACATTTGATTCAGTAAATATGAATATTGATGAAATTATTCTCTGGGTAGAAGAAAACATTCCAGCAGATTACAAAGGACAAGAACTCGCACGAGCATACGAACTTCTAAGCAAAACAGATTTGTTTAAAGGACGAATTTACAAACAACAATACTGGAGATTTTTAGTCTATGAAAATATTTTTCTAAGTTATGGTATAGCAAGTGCAAAACAAAATCCAAAAACAGGATTTTCAACTTACAAAAGACCTGCAAGAATTTTAAAAATCTGGCTCAATAATCAAAAAAACGCAAAAAAGAAATCAATAGCTATAAAATACGCAAATCTTGTTCATATAGGGAGCAAAAGAGCATTAAATGAATTTCCAGTAATAAAACAAATCATAAATTCAAATCCACAAATTGTACAAGAACTCAAATTAACAGAAGAAGAAATTGAATATGTTTGTAGAGAATGAATTTGAATTTAACAAACTCTCGGCTACACAAAGTAGAATTAAGGGAGGGTTCCAAACCTTTAGGTTTGGCTCGTAGTGGGGATTTCTAAATTCAGATTAAGTAAAGGTTTTTAAAAAAAGTTTAGTTATAATTACTATGTGCATAGAAAGCTATCAACCAAAAACAATTTTTTTTTCTTATATTAAGTATAATCTCAATTTTGGTAGTTATTTTGCTTTATACATTGCCAATAATAAAAAAATCAAAACATAAACGTTTAATACTTACATCAAAGATTATAATGATTTTAGCTTCAGCATATTTATTATTTATGACTTATATAGAACACATTAGCATAGTTGAATGTATTTAATTCACTCTCCCACGCCACAAAACAATAACCAAATAAATCATCATCGCAAAAATAATCCCTGCAATATCTACAAACACATCAAAAATATCGCAAAATCTCCATGGCACAAAATACTGATGAATCTCATCACTAATTGCATAAGCTACAGAAATTAAAAATCCTGCAAAAAATAATAAATAATTTTTTCTTCCATGTGTTAAAGAAATAAATAAGAAAAAACTAAAACAAAAAAAAGACGAGAAATGATAAACAATAGAAATCCAACCTTTATCCCCAACAACACTTCCCCCAAAATTTAAACTAGAAATCCAAAAAATTAAAACAGCACCAACTAAAGTAATAAACCAAGACAATTTATAATTTTCTTCAAAAAATTTAATCATAATAAAAATATTACTAAACTAAATAAAAAGATTTGTATAATCAACAATTACCTGCTGCTGCAACTTCACTTGAATCTAATACTTCAGAACATTCTTCAGGAGCTTCGCTAAATGCTTCACAAACTGCTTGTTTATATGCTTCAGAAGTTCTTGCAACATTAACTTTCACTCCATTAACTACTAAAGTTGGTGAACCAGTTACCCCTAATTCTTTAGCACTAGAAGAAGCCTCGCCTAACAAATCCTCTCCTCTTGAATCAACACATGCCAATACAGCTTTAGAATCAATTCCTAAAGATTTCATTAAATTAACAGATTCAGTCTTATCACAATCAACATCTCTTGAAGAACTACATTTAGGATAAATATCTTCTACAAATCCAGTTACATATTCCCAGTATTTTTCTGAATCAACTTCTTGTAAACATTCTTGAATTTTATTTTGTTGTGTTTCATATTCTCCATGTCCATCATAATATAATACTGATTTAAAATCTGCATAATCTCCAAGAAGAAAAGCAACTTCAGCTAAAGGTCCTTGAGCTTGCACCCCATATGGACAATATCCCCAAACAAATAATTCAACAACTGGCTTATCTGATTTAGAAACACTCGCAGTTTGAGAATTTGTGGTAGGAGAATCTGTAATTGTTAAAGGAATAAGACCACTAACAAGATTTTTTCCATCCTTACTAATATAAACAAAGGAATCGCCTTCTTGTGTAGAAAAACTTACCAAATATAAACCATCTTCTTCAGTAACATCATTAACTTCAACATCTATTCCTTTTGAAGAAGCAAAAATTTCAAAATTTTCAACAGCAACATCAGCAGACACCCCAACAACCCCTCCAGTAATTGCACTTCCAGTAAAACCAACACCCCCAACTAAAAATCCTAAAAATAAAAATCCTAAAACAGCTGTTGAAATCATCCAAGGATTTTCTCTAACTTTTTCAATAAAATCTTTTTTTTCTCCATCTACTTTCTTTTCTTTTTCTTCTTTAATATCAGATTTTTTTTCAGAATCCTCAACCTCATCAATTAATTTTTTCTTGTCCTCGTTTTCTTCCATAAGAAAAACTATGAAAAAATGTTTTATAAATATTTTGGTGAAACTAATTAATTAAATAATTAATATTATCAGCAATAAAAATTACAATAATAATTTAAACTATTCTTTCTTTATTCATCAATGATTGAATTAAATTTAATTCGTTTGAATCTTTCGCGATTTTCAGCAGAGGCAAAGAAAAAAATTGCCCAACCACAACGAGAAGGAAGATTAAGCGAAGGAAACCATGGGTGTCCACGCAATGGCTTATGATATTATCATTGGGAGAGGAGTGTCAGATAAAAAAGAGTTTGGAGACAGAGGATTAATTCTTATTGGAAAAGGATATGTAAAAATGGGACAGCACACTTCAATGAGTAATAGAATTTTAATGGATGTTGCAAAGAGTCATGTAATTTTAGTTGCAGGAAAAAGGGGCTCTGGAAAATCTTACACCCTCGGAGTTCTAACAGAAGAAATGTCAGCCCTTCCAAAAGAAGTAAGCCAAAATATTGCACCACTAATTTTTGACACTATGGGAATTTACTGGACAATGAAATATCCAAATGAAAAAGACAAAAAACTTCTAAGAGATTGGAACTTACAACCCAAAAATTTACCAATAAAAATTTTTGTTCCATTTGGACATTATGAGGATTATTTAGAAAAAGGGATTCCAATTGACGAAAAATTCGCACTTGACCCCATGGAAATGAATTCTGAAGACTGGGTTTTAACATTTAATTTAGATATAACAAATCCTGTTTCAGTTTTAATTCAAAGAACACTAAACAAACTCCAGCAAGAAACAGAATATAATTTAAATAATATAATAAAAAATCTCTTACAAGATGAAAAAACATCATTAGAAACAAAAAATACTGCAATAGGACTTTTTGAAGCTGCGCAAACTTGGGGGATTTTTGCAGATAATTCTAAAAATGCAACACAAATAACAAACCTAATTAATGCCGGAACAACAACTACTTTAGATCTGAGTGTATATAATTCAGTCGGAGCATTTAATGTTCGTGCTTTAGTAATTAGTTTGGTTTCAAGAAAAATTTTCAATCAAAGAATGGAAGCAAGAAAAAAAGAAGAAATTCAATCAATTACTCATGGATTAAATTATATGGATGTTGAAGAAAAAAAAGAAACACCTCTTGTTTGGATGGTAATTGATGAGGCTCACGAGTTTCTTCCAAAAGACCACAAAACAATTGCAACTGATGCACTTGTTCAAATTTTAAGAGAAGGAAGACAACCCGGACTTTCTCTTGTTCTCGCAACACAGCAACCAGGAAAAATCCACACCGACGTTATGACGCAATCAGACATTGTAATTGCCCACAGAGTAACTTCCAAACCCGACATAGAAGCACTAAATCATATTATGCAAAGTTATATGCTTGACACAATAAAAAAACAAATGGACGACCTTCCAGCATTAAAAGGTTCAGCAATAATTCTTGATGACAACTCAGAAAGAATTTATCCAATGAGAATGCGACCGAGGTTTACCTGGCATGGGGGCGAAGCACCTACTGCTGTAAAAAAAGAGAAAAATTTGTAGGTGACTCGGAGGTCGAACAAATTCACTTGCATTTATCTATGAACAAAGTGTATGGGTTTGAGAGATAGGTGCCACTGGCATGGCGAGTGATTTCGTGGTAGGCACTAAATAAAATCAGTGAGCCGTGCGAGGTCACGAGTTGGAGAAGCACCTACCGCAGTTAAGAAAGAAAAAAGATTATAAAATCCTAAAATCAACTCTCAACCGAATTTTATAAGGTGCAATTTCTCCTGCTTTTTTTAAATTTAAAATTTTTATTTTTTTCTTAAATTTTTTTGCTTCTTCTTTTATTTGCTCAACAACTTTTCCTTCCTCGCCAATTTTACAAAAACCATAATAATAAATTCGTGTATTTTTTTTACTCAAACTAAACGCAGATTCCAAAAAAATATCTTTCAAATTCGGACGAGGCATTACAATAACATCAAACTCTCTCTTAAATTTTTTTGCAACTTTCTTAACATCTCCCTTTACCAATTCAACTTTATTTTTCAACTTATTCAAACCAATGTTTAACTCACCATATTTATTTGCCTCACGATTTAATTCATTAGAAAAAACTTTCTTCGCCTTAGAATTCTTTGCAATCACAATTGAAAAAGGTGCAACACCGGCAAACATCACAAAAACATTTTCATTCTTCTTAATTAATTTAGAAATTTCTTTTCGTTCATTACTCAAACGCGGAGAAAAATAAGTCGTATCAACATTAAAACGAAACACACAATCATTTTCTTTATACAAAACCTCTTTTGTTTTTTCTCCAGCTAAATAAATCGTCTTCATTTTTCTAAGCCTTCCACTAAAATTTCCAGACTTCTCTAAAACAGTTGTAATATTTTTTTGCTCTTTCAAAATCTTTTGAGCAAATTCTTTTTTATCTTTCTGTTTTGTATCATCAGAAAAATTAACAATTGCAATATTTCCTAAAACATTAAACGCTCTCTGTTTCATATTAAATACAATAAAAATATAGATATAAATGTTATGAATAAATTTATAAAAATAGAAAAACTTACTTTTTTATGAAAAAGTGGTTATCATTAATTTCAGGATTATTTTTAATTAGTTTTGTAAGCGCAGCATACTATCCAGCCTCACTTCAAAATATCTTAGATTCACTAGACCCTTCAACTGTAATTTTAGGTTCAATATTTATTATATTTTTTATCTTAATAAATTTCGCTCTTTCCAGAGCATTCAAAGGACAAAAAGGCATTGCAGGAATTCTTGCTTTTATATTATCTTTCTTAATAATCTATGGACTTAATCGCTCGGGTTTTGATTATCAAAACATTTACTATGATTTATTTTACAACATTGGTTTGTCAAGCGGAGTTGCCTCAACATTCTTGCCATTAATAGTTTTAGCAGCTGCGGTTTTTATTGTATGGAAATTCAGCCTCTGGGTACTTTTACTTATGCTTGGAATTTTTATAATAATCTATGGTTTTGCATTTGCATATGAATCAGTTGCAACAGTTATTATTGGGGGTATATTCATAATTGCAAGTTTGGTGATTAAAAAAAAACCTTCAGAAAATTCTTTAAATAAAAAATCATTTTTCTCCAAACCGCAATTAAATCCTAATTGGAAAGGTGATTTGAAAAGTAGTGCAACTTGGGCACCTAAAAAAATGTATTCTGGGGCTAAAAAAGGTGTAAAATTTACAAAAGGAAAATACCAAGCACGGCAACAAAGAAAAGCTCAAGAAAAAACAGAAAAGGAAGAAGCAAAAAAACAACGGGCAGAAGAAGAAAAACAAAAAAGAGAAAAAGCAAAACAATCCTATTTTAACATTCAAGCAAAGCAACACATAAAAAAATTACAAGTTTCTTGGCAGATTGCTAAAGCAAGATTTATACAACAAGGAGAATCTAAAGACCCTATATTCAAAAAAGCATACAAAGAGCTTATGTGGAGATATGATTCCTCAAACCAACCAATACAGCATCCAGATATAGACAAAACTTTAAGGAATATTCAAACAGAGATCAAAAAAATCTATAATAGATTAAAATAATTAAAACCAATTCCCCAAGCCAGTCTGCTTTTTATTTTCCTCAATCTTTCTTAATCTATCCAACTGCTTCTCAACTCTTTCCTCAGAAAAATTATGTTCTTCAACTAAAATTTCTTTAATTTTATTGTAATCAATTCTGCTAAATTCAAATTCAACATCTTTAACTTCATGATTCTGAAACAAATCAAAAACAACTTCCCAATCAAACCAATCTTCTTCATCTAATTCATCTATTTTTTCTTTAACACTCTCAAAAATTTTCTCAGGAGTTTTAAATTCTTGAACAATTCCTAAAGCTTTTTTCTGTCCTATTCTTGGAATTCCTTTTGGATTATAATCAGTTCCAACCAAAATTCCCAAACAAATTAATTGCTCTAAATTTATTCCTAATTCTTTCAAAACATCCTCTAAAATAATTTCTTCAGGCTTCACTTCAACATATCCAGAAAAAGTTTTTCTTCGTCTCGCCAAAGTTAAATTGCGAATTAAAACAGGTGCTCCAAAAAGCAAACTATCATAATCCTGACTCACACTTGCATAAACTTCTTTTTTTGTCTTGCATAAATACGCTGCCTCTGCCTCACCTTCACTCGGCGCCTGCACAATTTCAATTCCCATAGCTTTCAATAACTCTTTGCTCTCTTTAATCATCTCATCATCTAATCTTAATAACTGACTACTATAACTTTTCATTTTCTCAAAATCTTCTTCCTGTTTCGCAATTTCATATCTTTCAATTGCAATATCTCGCACCCCTTTTCGTTTCTTATGAGTCTTTGCTTTTAGTTCAGGGGCATCACCATCAAAAACATAAACAAGTTTTATTCCCTGCTCAAGCAAAGTCAAATTTCTATAAAAAATTCCAGAAAGATGACTAGTCACTCTCTTCTTATCATCCATCAAAGGAATACCATCTGGTTGTCGCACCGAAGATAAAAACTGATACAAACTATTAAACGCATCAACACACACAATCTTCCCTTTCAAATTAGAAATCTCAATCTCCTTACGAGGAATAATCTCACGAATACTAAGTCCCATAATATATTCATAAAAAAGTTGTATAAAAAATTATTGCTTATTTTTAAGATATTTTATTTTAATAACTTCTAATCCATCTCTAAAATCTTGCAGTTTCTTTTTAGCATTTTTTTCTTTTTCTATTTTCCAATAAGTATTTTCTGCCCCGCTTCTATAAATTTGACTATAGGTTCATCAGATTCATGAAAATGCTTCTTGTTTAACACAACCATAAAATAAACCCCAAACAAATAAATATAAAGTTTACTATTTTAACAATTATATGCAAACACAATTTATTCCAATAGATTATGATTATTTTGATTTCAAAGGAAAAAACTATGCAAAAATTATAGGAAGAAATGAAAAAGGAAAACGAGTATGTATAATAGATTCGTGTTCTGTTTATCTTTGGGCAATTCTAAAAGAAAAAGTATCGCAAAAAAAAATAGAAAAAGTAATTTCTAAAATAGAAAAAATAAAACTTGATTTAAAAGGAAGACAAACAAAAGTTGAAAAAATTGAATTGCATAACAAAAAATTTCTAAGTAAAAAAGTAAAAGCATTAAAAATTTATGCAACAAACTATAAAGATCTTCATGATATTGCAAATAAACTAGATTTCAAAGAGATAGAAAAAAGACGAGGATATGATTTAGGATTCATAACACATTATATAATTGAAAAAAAACTAAAACCACTTCATTGGTACGAAATCTCAGGAGAATTATTAAATAATTCAGAAGAGTTCGGAGGAATAGATATAAATTTAGATGTTGATTTTTGTATTAAAACTCAAAAAATAAAACCATTAGATAACAGCTCTTCTCTAGGTGTGTTGGGCAAGCAGAACACTCTTAATGTAAAAAAGTTCAAACCAAAAGTTTTAGCTTATGACATAGAAACAGATGAACTACAAATTGGAAAAGGAGAAATTTTAATGATTTCTCTTGTATCAGATAATTTCAAAAAAGTCATCACATGGAAATCAGGGGGAAAAAGTCCGACATCCGATTTCTTGGAATATGTAGAAAACGAAGCAGAACTTATAGAAAAATTTGTAGAATATGTTCAAAAAATCTCTCCAGATTTCTTAGTAGGATATTTTTCTGATGGATTTGATTTACCATATCTAAAAGCACGAGCAGATAAAAATAAAGTTAAACTTTCTTTAGGATTGAACAACACCCAACCAAAATTTTCAAGAGGGGCGCAATTAACAGGAAAAATAAGTGGAATAACACATATTGATTTACTAAAATTTATCAGAACTGCATACGCACAATATATGAAATCAGAAACTTTATCTTTAAATGAAGTTGCAAAAGAATTTTTAGGGGACAATAAAAAAGAATTCAAACTAAAACACTCATCAAAAATAAAAGAACATGAATGGCAAAAATATTATGAATATAACCTTCACGATTCAATTTTAACATTACAATTATTTGAAAAATTCTGGCCAGATTTATTAGAATTCACAAAAACAATTGAAGAGCCAATTTTTAATACATCAAGATATGGATTGTCAAAATACACAGAAAGCTACATTTTACATAATTTAAAAAAGTTTAATGAAATCTCAGAAAAACGTCCAGGATATAAAGATATATCAGAAAGAAAAACAATTGGAAGTGTTAAAGGAGCATTTGTTTATGAACCAACACCAGGACTTTACAAAGATATTGCAATGTTTGATTTTACTTCAATGCACACAAGCATAATAATTTCAATGAATATTTCAAAATCAACTCTTCTAGAAAAAAAAGAAAAAAATTCTTACGAATCTCCAGAAATAGAAGAAAAAAGTAAAAAAATAAAATATTATTTTTCAAAAGAATTAGGATTTTTCCCTTCGCTATTAAAAGAAATTTTTGAAAAAAGAAAAAAATTCAAAGCAGAATATAAAAAAAATCCAAATCCAATAACTTTAGCTAGAAGTAATGCTTTCAAAGTTTTATCAGCTTCAGCTCACGGATATGTGGCATTTTTTGGGGCACGTTATTATTCACACGAAGCCTCTGCATCAATTCTTGCATTTGTAAGAAAATTCAATCAAGAAACAATAGAAAAAACAAAAAAAGCAAAATATAAAGTCATATTCGGAGATACAGATTCTGTGGCATTCACAAGAGAAGGAAAATCAAAAAAAGAAGTTTTAGAATTTTTAAAAAAACTTAACAAAGAACTTCCAGGAGTTATGCACTTAGAACTTGAAGATTTTTTCAAAAGAGGACTTTGGGTAACAACACGTGGAGGAACTACTGGTGCAAAAAAGAAATACGCAATGATTGATGAAGAAAATAAAATAAAAATACGCGGATTTGAAACAGTAAGAAGAGATTGGTGCAAACTCTCACGTGAAGTTCAAAGTTATGTAATAAGACAAATATTAAAAGATGGAAACGAAAAAAAAGCATTAGAGTATGTTAAAAAAATAATCAAAAAATTAAAACAAAAAGAAATTAGCAAACAAGATTTAATTATAAAATCTCAATTAAAAAAACCTCTTTCAGAATACATTGCAACAACACCCCATGTAATTGCTGCAAAAAAAATGATTGAACAAAAAATTCCACTAAGCCAAGGAGCACTTATAGAATACTACATAGCAGAAACAAAAACAAAAAGCAAATTAGTTAGAGACAAAGTAAAACTTCCAGAAGAAAAAGGAGAATATGAGTTAGATTATTATCTAAATAGACAAATTTTACCAGCAGTAGAAAATATTTTTCAAGTTTTTGACATAAATATTAAAGAAATTGTTGAAGGGAAAAAACAGATGAGTTTAAATGACTTTTAATTTTTAGTTAACATTTATAGGCCACACAAATAAAATAAAGGAAGGTTCTCATCTGAAAGATGAGCTTGTAGTAGGAATTACTAAAAATTAAAATTTCAAACAAACTACTCTTGGTGATTTTTAACCTAACCAAACAATTAATAATTTAAAGTAAATTTTCTTTTAGATTTAATGAAAAAATTAAGAGTGATTGCATTAGAAATCAAAAACCATATTCCATTCACATTAATCGCAACTTTAATTGCAGTAGCTTTTGTTTTCCTAACTCAAAAAATAAATTTCTCTTCATTATTTTTTGTTATTCATCCACTACACATTTTCGCTTCAGCAATTGTATCTTCTGCAATATTTTATAAATATAAAAAAAATTTTATGCAAGCACTAATTGTAGGAATATTAAGTTCAATTATCATAGGAACAATTAGTGATATAATTTTTCCCTATCTAGGCGGAATAATTTTTCAACTAAAAACAACATTTCATTTATCATTAATTGAAGAACCAATAAACATAATAGGAATTTCAATACTTGGAGGAATAATCGGAATCAAAACACAATATACTAAACTACCTCATTTAATTCATGTATTTCTCTCTGTCTTTGCAAGTCTACTTTATCTAATTGCATTCAGTACAATAACGACAACTTTTCATTTTATTATTGCATTTTTAATTGTTTTTATTGCAGTTCTAATTCCTTGTTGTATTAGTGACATAATTCTTCCGTTATTATTTTTAAAAAAGTAATCCAAAACTCTTAAAATCCAATTAATCATTAAATCCTAATGAGAGAACGTAAAATAACTCCCGACCCCGCTTGCTTACAACGCTCCGCAAATAAATGCAAACGAAATCGCTCGCCAGAACCCAAACCACTCTTCTTAGAAAGAATGCAAAAACTTCTTCCAGACAAAAAAGATTATCAAAAATATTTAGACATTTTAAAAATTCCGCCAGTAAAATCTTTTAGGTGCAACACTTTAAAAATTTCTCCAGAAAAACTAAAAGAAAAACTTGAGCAAAAATATAATTGGAAAATTATGCAACCCTGGAAAAACTATCCAGAAGTTATGGTTATAGAATCTCAATTATTACCTGGAGAACTCGGAAGAGCATTAGAACATCTGCTCGGTTATTATTATATTCAAGAACTTGCGAGCATGCTTCCAGTAATTGCACTTCAGCCAAAACCAAATGAAACAATTTTAGATTTATGTTCTGCACCAGGAAGCAAAACAACACAAATAGCAGCGCAAATGAAAAACACTGGCTCAATTATAGCAAATGAGGTTTCATTAGGAAGGATAAGGATTCTTGCATCAAATTTAGAAAGATGCGGAGTAACAAACACAATCATTACAAAAAAAGACGGAATCGCTTTATGCGATAGACTAAAAAAAGAAAATTTTCAAATGGATAAAATTTTAGTTGACGCACCTTGCTCAGGAGAAGGAACATTAAGAAGTTCACCAAAAACATATGTTATGTGGAATCCAAACACAATTAGAACATTATCTAAATTACAAAAACAACTTTTCAAAAAAGCATTTGAAATTTTAAAATTAAATGGGAAAATGATTTACTCAACCTGCACACACGCACCAGAAGAAAACGAAGCAATAGCAAATTGGGCATTAGAAGAATTCGGAGACAAAATAGAAATAAAAAAAATAGAACTTCCAATAAAACCACGAGAAGGTTTAACAGAATGGGAACCTCTTCAAATTTGTGAGCATAATAAATCAGCGAGCAAAGCGAGCCTTCGGGCGGAGCGGGAGGGAACGCGAACAAATTTGCAAAAATTTTCAAAAGAAGTAAAAAAATCTACAAGAGTCTATCCACATGATAATGATACAGAAGGATTTTTTTTAGTTAAATTTAGGAGAGTGAAATAAATGAAATTTTTTTATATTAACATCTTGGCAAAATGCAAAAAACTAAGGGAGGGTTCCAAACCTTTAGGTTTGGCTTGTAGTGGGAATTATAAAAAAATTTCAACAAATCTAAAATGAAAAAAATAATTTCAACAACAACAAAAATAATTTGGTTAATAATAGGTTTAGCTATTTTATCATGGACAATATTTTGGTATTATCAAATAAGAGTTATTGGAAATCTTGGAGGAGTAATTGCTGTGGCGGTTCTTCTTGGAACAGGAATTTATGCGTTAATGTTTTTCATGCTTATCACCGCGCTTTTCATCATAATTAAATTAGTAAATAAGTTCATAACTAAAAAAAGAAAAAAGTAATTTTATAATAAAATGTATAATCCATTAAAAATTTTAAACAAACATGAGAAACAAGAAATTGAAAATAAGCTTAAAAACCAATTTGGAATTAAATCAATTTCAGGAATTTTATTAAAACGTGGAGCAGAAAGAATTTTTCTTTATCAAGGTGAATTTACAAAACAAGAAATAAAAAAACTTGACTATATGAAAATAAATGTTGAAAGAGTCGGTGTTTATTTTTGCAAATTTCAAAATAACGAAATACGTCTTTCAATAGAAGGTACACAAATTCTAAAAGATCAAATAACAAAAAATATTTTTGAATTGAACAAAGAACAAGCAGAAACTTGGATGAAAGGGGGTGAATTAAATATTAAAACAGGTGTTAAAGGTTTTGTAATTATGAAATACAAAGAAGATTTATTGGGATGTGGAAAAGCCTCAGAAGAAAAAATAACAAATTTTATTCCTAAAAATAGAAGATTAAAAGAAAAATCCAACTAAAAACATTATCCCAAATATTCTAAAAGCTCTTGGGATTAATCCAAAAATAACAAACTCAAAAAATTTAAAATTAAATGCTCCGGCCATCCAACAAAAAAACACATAAGGCACAGGAGAAATTGCAGCAATTGACAAACTCAATTTTCCATATTTATGAAAAAATTTACAATATTTTTTTCTATATTTCTTATTACAAAGATTAGTAATATCTTCAGATAAAAAATTTTTACCAATATAAAAACTAAGAATACTTCCAAGATAACTTCCCATTAAAACAAATAAAAAAATCTTATAAAATCCTAAACCAAAAACTAAAGCTAAACTAGCAGGAACTTCAGGCCCAATTGGTTGTTCTAAAAAATCTGCTAAAAACCCAAAAACAAAAACTGCAAAATATCCATAATTAGAAATACTATTTTCAATAAAAAATTTCACATAATTTAAATTAAGACTAATTAACAAAATAGCACAAAAAAAGAAGACCGCAAAAATAATTAATCTATAAGGATTTTTTAGTTTCATAAAATAATAAAAATAAATTAATTAATAAAAGTTCTTAAAAATTTAGAATAAAACATTTTATAAAATAAAAACAATAATCAAAACAATGGACAAAAAAAAAATCCTCAAAGCAGGAAAAATTGCAAAACAAGTTAGAGAATATATTACTCCCTTAATAAAAAAAAATGTGTCTCTTTTAGAAATAGCAAATAAAATAGAAGATAAAATAATTGAACTTGGAGGAAAACCAGCATTCCCCACAAATCTCAGTATAAACAATATCACAGCACATTCAACTCCAACTCACAATGACGAGACAAAAGCACACGGACTTCTTAAAGTGGACTTCGGAGTTCACATAAATGGTTGGACTTCTGACACAGCATTTTCAATTGATTTAGAAAATAATAAAGAAAATAAAAAATTAATTGAGGCTTCAGAAAAAGCTCTAGAAAATGCAATAAAAATTACAAAGGAAAATATCCTCGCTAATGAAATTGGAAAAACAATTTCAGAAACAATTGAATCATATAATTTTTCTCCTGTTAGAAATTTAGCAGGACATCAAATGGAAAATTATGAACTCCATGCAGGAATCACAATCCCAAATATAGACGATAAAAAAAATATTACAGTTTCACTAGGACTTTATGCAATAGAACCTTTTGCAACAAACGGTTCAGGAAAAGTTCACGATGGCAAACCTTCAGAAATCTATATAGTTATTGATTCAAAAAATCCACGAAGTCCAATCGCCAGAGAAATATTAAACTTTATTTTAGAAGAATATCAAACACTTCCATTCTGTTCACGATGGTTAGTAAAAAAATTTGGAACAAAAGCATTAATTGGATTAAGTCAATTAACTCAAAATAAAAACTTACATAGATTTGCACAATTAGTAGAAACACCAAATTCAAAAGTCGCACAAAGCGAACACACAATATTAATTGAGAAGAATGAAATTATTGTGACAACGAGATAACTCATCACTCCAAATAAAATCTCTATTATTTCCATAATAAGCCCATACTCCTGCATCAATAATTCTTATATCTTTTTTTTCAGGATTCCAAAGTATATTCTCATTATATCTAAAATCAAGTGATACTGCAAACCCCATTTTTTGAATTAATTCTTCTTGTTCTAAAACCAAATCTTTAATTTGAAAAGAATCCCACTCTAATCCAAAACTTTTCAGAGACAAATATTTATCGTCATATTGTGCAACAAATCCTGGAAATTTATCTCCAGTCTCATCTTCCAAATTAAAAACTCCAAAAGGAGTAGGAACTTTAGCCCCATTATGAAAAACATACATCATAAATCTATATCTTCTAATAAGACTTCTCGCAGAAAATTCATCTGAAAGCAAAATTTTTTTATAGAGTGTATTATCAGAATATTTTATCTCTTTTTTTAAAATCTTAGCACAAATATCATCTTGCTCATCAATAAAATAAACATTAGCATTAGTACCACTTTCACTAATAACTTTTGATGTGTCAAAACTATATCTATTTTCAATAATTGGTAAATCTAAAAATCCCACAATTTCCTCTAACAAAATTTCTATAAAAAACTTACTATTTCAAAA
>JBDLJZ010000012.1:0-20192 GCA_039714095.1 Nanobdellota archaeon
TGATTTAAAAATTTTGAAAATGAAAAAAGAAGGGATTTATGAAAAGCAAAAAAGATTTGAAGAGATTAGAAATTCTGATTTATCTCTAGAAAAAGATATTGATATTTTAAAAAGACATAATGAAACTTTGAGAGATTCTGTTTTTGAATTGGGAAAATTTGATAATTTATATAATGAAAAACAAAAAGAACTTGACTTTGCTTTGAGAGAAGAAAAAATTGTTGAGATAAAAATTGCTGAGTTGAAAAAAGAAATTGAAGTTTTTTCAATACAAATTGAAGAACTGAAAAAAAAGGTTGAGAATATTGAAAAAATTAAAGAGAGAATGGAATATATTGTGGGACTTGAGAATTGGTTGAGTAAAAAGTTTGTGCCTATGATTTCTTTTATTGAAAAAAATGTTATGATTAAACTTAAAAATGAATTTTCGCAATTTTTTGCGAGGTGGTTTTGTATGTTAGTGTCTGATAATTTTAATGTTAGTTTGAGGGATGATTTTACACCAGTGATTGAACAGCAAGATTATGAAATTGATTATGCGTATTTATCTGGAGGTGAAAGAACTGCGGTTGCTCTTGCTTATCGTTTAGCTTTGAACCAAGTTATTAATTCTGTTTTGAGTAAAATCAAGACAAAAGATTTAGTAATTTTAGACGAGCCAACTGATGGATTTTCAGAACAACAGTTAGATAAAATGCGAGAGGTTTTAGAACAACTTGATGTTAAGCAGTTGATTATTGTAAGTCATGAGCAGAAAATTGAAGGGTTTGTTGAGAATGTTATGAGATTTAAGAAAGAGAATGGAGTTAGTGGTAAAGAGTGATTTTATTTCTTTTTCAAATTAAATAGTTTGGCTATAAATTAATTATCTTCCAATATTATCATTTTTGAACAACAATCTTTAAAAAAATAAATCCTGTTATTATTTTATAAAAAATTTAGGGTTGTTTTTAGCAAGTTTATCTATAATTGGGCTAACTGGTTGTGAGATAAATACTGTTTCTGAAGAAGCTCAATTAAAAGAAATGCAAATGAAATTAAACTATAATCTTGAGATAAAAAGAATTGAAAAAGGATATGGATTACAAGAAGGTGATTTAGATAATAATGGAATAAATGAAAAATTTTATACTATTGGGGAGAACCTTGCGATTATGGAATACAATGGTAAGCCTGTACTTGAATTATTAAAAAAAGTAAAACAATAATTCTTAAAAACCCCTCCCCACAATATTTTTTAGGTGATGGTTTGGAATCACCTTAGAATTCTAAAAAAATAAAATGCCTTTAGATTTACGAACACGAAAGTTAGCGCAATTAGCTGTTAGATATTCTGTATTTGTAAAACCTGGTGAGAAAGTGGTTATTTCTGGAGGAAGTGAAGCAATTCCTTTTTTGGTTGAATTGTACAAAGAAGTTATTTTGCAAAAAGCACATCCGATTGTTAGAATTGGCCTTCCAGATGTTTCGGATTTTTTTTATAAATTTGCGAACAAAGAACAGATTGAAAAATTTCCTAAAGAAGTTATGGAACTTGCTAAAACTGCAGATAAATGGATTGGAGTTGTTAGTGCAACAAACACTAAAGAATTAACTAATTCTAATTCTAAAAAAATTACTGCTCGGCAAAAAATTGTTCACCCGATTTCAGAATATGTTTGTAATGCAAAAGATGAAATTAGAAGATGCACTATTATTTATCCTGTTGTTGCTTTAGCGCAGGAGGCAGAAATGTCTTTGAGTGAATATGAGAATTTTGTTTATGGTGCGTGTTTGCAGGACTGGAAAAAAATTAGAAAGCATATGGATAAAATCTTGAAGAAATTCAAGAAAAATTCAAAAGTTCATTTGATTGGTGAAAATATTGATTTGAAATTTAGAGTTCATGGAGAAAAAGCAGTTGCAGATTATGGAGAAGATAATATGCCGGGGGGAGAGGTTTTTATGGCACCTATTAGGGAAAGTTTGAATGGATGGATTAAATTTGATTATCCTGCAATTGAATCTGGAAAAGAAGTTACAGATATTGAATTGAAGTTTGAAAATGGGAAAGTTGTAGAAGCTAAAGCATCAAAGAACGAGGATTTTTTGAAAGAAATGCTTGCTACAGATAAAAATGCTTCTTATGTTGGAGAATTTGGAATTGGTTGTAATCCTAAAATAAACAAATTCACAAAGAATTTATTGTTTGATGAAAAAATTGGTGGCACAATTCATTTGGCTTTAGGGATGGCTTACAAAGAAAACGGGGGAGGAAATGATTCAGCAATTCATTGGGATATTGTGAAAGATATGAAAAAGGCTAAAATAATTGTTGATGGGAAGGTTATTCAAAGTGAAGGGAAATGGAAGTTATAAATAAAAAAAATTATTTCTATGCTTTTTATTGGATTTGAAATGAAAGGAAAAATGTAAAGATTTAAGTATATAGGTATTTATACCTATATATGCCTAAAAATACCGATATACTCTTTTGCTTTAGATGTTATCATAATTGGAAGAGAAGAAAATCCAATAATCCAAAAACCTGTCCAAAGTGCAATAGCCCATATTGGAATAAACCACGTAATAGAGTATCAAAAGGAATTACACTTAAAATGGAGGATACAATTGTTAATATTCATAACACAATAATAAAACTGAGTGGTGGAGCAAATGGTGTGCGAGATAGAGGAGGAGTATATAATTCAATTTACAAATTATTAAATTATCAAGATAAAAACAAAAACAACCCAGAAAAGATTGGAGCGTTTGCTTTGAACGAATTTGCTAAAAAACATTATTTTTCAGACGGAAATAAAAGGACTGCTTATGCGGTAGCAAAAATATTCATGCTAGTTAATAAATGTCATTTAAAAATACAATATAAAGAAGCAACAGATTTCATCATAAAAGTTGCTGAATATGATAGTAAGATAACATTAGAAGAAATAAAGAAGTGGATTAAAGATAATTGTATTGAAATAGATGCAAAAGTATTGGAAGGTTATTTAAATAAAACAGCATTGAATTTAATGTTAGGAGATAATGAAGATGGAGAATAAAAAACAAGAAGATAAATACAAATTTACTATAAAAGAAACTTATGTTATTTCTAAAGGAGATAAAAAACTTTTAGAACTTGTAAAAGTGGCTAAAGAAATTGTTTTTAAAGAAGACGAAGTATTATTCAAGGAATTAGCTAAACATTAATCTTTTTAATTTCTCAAATTTTCAACCACCGGCTTTGTGTATTTAGTTCCTTCTGTATAAAGTAAAATTAATTGTTATGTATTTTTCTATGTGTTTTCTTTTTTATAACAGTTAGATTTGATGACCTATTATTATTTTTATTTCCATCTTTATGATGAACCTCATAGCCTTTTCTAACTCTTCCACCCATTTTCTTTTCAGCTACTCGCTTATGAACTGATTGTGTTTTTCCAGATTTATCAGTAAAAACCTTATAACCGCTTTTATTTTTCCTTATCATTTTAACATATCCCACTATACAAATTTATTTCTTTGAAACAACTATTGTAGCTATAGTAGCTACAGATATTAATCCTAACCCCATAAAAAAATGAACAGTGTCCATGCTTTTACCAGTTTTATCTGCAGTAATTCTTGAAACACTTCTACCTTTAGTTTCTCCAAATGCTTTTGCAACAGAACGGGAAAAATCACCACTTATTTCTTCTATCATAAAAATAATATTATTCTATAATATTTATACTTTTGGGTCGTACCTAATGATGCCAAAGGGTTCCATCCTTTCAATAAATTTCTGTGTAAAAAGTAACTCATTATTTAGACTTTATACACAAAGCCATCAACACCAAAAAATTTATAAATATTCAAAATTCACTAATTTTAACAAATTCTAATTAAAAATTAGATTATTCTATTATAAAAATGGATGAAGAAATTAAGAAAAATATTTTGAAAACAGGAACTACAATTTTAGGTATTGTTTGTAGAGACGGAGTTGTGATGGCTTCTGATAGACAGATTACTGCAGGAAATTTAGTTGTAGGAAAAAATTATCCAAAAACTATTTTGATAAATGATTATTTGACTATCTCGTTTACAGGGATGGTTTCAGATGCTCAAAGAGTTCCTAAACTTTTGGTTGCAGAATTAAAATTAAAAGAATTAAAATCAAGAACAAGACCAACTGTAAAACAGGCTGCAAATCTTTTATCAAGTATAAGTTATCATGGAATACGGCAACATTCAATGATTCCTCAACAGGCAGGATTTTTACTTGGAGGGTTTAATGAAGATGGGTCTTCTGAACTTTACACAATAGAACCTGCTGGAAGTGTTGTAAAAGTTGAAGATTATGATGCAAATTTTGGTTCAGGTATGCCTTATGTTTTAGGTCTTTTAGAGAGACAATATAAAAAGAGTATTGATGTAAATGAAGGTATTGAACTTGCTAAAGAAGCTTTGAAATCTTCTACTCAAAGAGACACGGCTTCTGGTTATGGTATTGATGTTTTTACAATCACAAAAGAAGGAATTAAAAAAGTGGTGACACAAACAATTGAGCCTGAATATAAGGACGAATAATTTTATATTAAAATGAATATTTTGAAGAATATTACAGAACAGTTGCATGGCAATATTACTGAAGCGAATTTTGAAGGAGCAAACATAGTTCTTTATACAAATAACGAGGGCTTTTTCAAAGATGATAAAGGAAAGATTCGTGAAATTGTAAATGAAATTAAAAAACGTATTGAACTTCGGGTTGACCAGAAAATTTTGCCAAAGCAAGAGGAAGTTGAAGAACAAATTAGAAAAATTGTTCCAGAAGAAGCAGAAATTACAAATATTATTTTTGATTTCCACAGAAGTATTGTTATGATTGAGGCAAAAAAACCAGGACTTGTTATTGGAAAAGGAGGTTCAATTTTAGAAGAAATAAAAAAAACAATCTTATGGACTCCGCAAGTACAACGTTCTGCAACAATTAAAAGTAAGATTACAGATAATATTAGAGAAGTTCTTTATGCAAATAATAATTATCGTAGAAAATTTTTGAATTCTGTTGGAGAGAAGATTTACAAAGAATGGAATCCTGATAAAATGGATACTTGGGTTCGTTTAACTTTTTTAGGTGGGGGAAGGCAAGTTGGAAGAAGTTGTTTATTTTTACAAACTCCTAATTCAAAAATTCTTTTAGATTGTGGGATTGATGTGTCTTCGCAAGGAGCAGATAAATTTCCTTATTTTAATGTTCCTGAGTTTGACATTTCGCAACTTGATGCTGTAATAATTAGTCATGCACATTTAGACCATACAGGTTTGCTTCCTTATTTATATAAAATGGGGTATAAAGGACCTGTTTATATGACTCATCCTACAAGAGATATTGCTGCTTTGTTGGCTCTTGATTTTATTGGGGTTGCATACAAACAAGCTGCACAGCCACTTTTTAGTTCAATAGATATTAAAGAAATGGTTAAGCATAGTGTGTGTTTGAATTTTAATGAAGTTACAGATGTTACGCCAGATGTTAGGATAACAATGTATAATGCAGGACATGTTTTAGGAAGTGCTATGGTTCACATTAATATCGGTAACGGTGCGCACAATTTACTTTATACAGGAGATTATAAATATGCAAAAACCCGATTACTGGAACCTGCGGTTTCTACATTTCCTCGTGTTGAATCAGTTATTACAGAATCCACATATGGTTCTAAAAATGATATTCTTCCTCCAAGAAAAATTACTGAAGAAAAATTTTTTGATTTAGTTGAAGAAACAATTAACAAAGGAGGAAAAGTTTTGATTCCTGAATTAGGGCTTGGACATGCACAAGAGGCATTGCTTCGTGTTGAGGAAGCTGTAAGAACTGGGCGACTTCCAAAAGTTCCGATGTATATTGATGGAATGATTTGGGATATTAATGCTATTCACACAGCATATCCTGATTTTTTAAGTAGCAAAGTTAGAAACCAGGTTTTTCAAGATAAAAATCCTTTTGTATCAGATATTTTTTCAAGGGTTGGTTCTGCACAAGAAAGAAAAAAAGTTATTGAAGGTGGGCCGTGTATTGTTATTGCAACTTCTGGTATGCTTCAAGGTGGGGCGTCGGTTGAGTATTTAAAAAATTTTGCAGAGAATCCAGATAATTTAATGATCCTTAGTTGTTATCAAGGTCCTGGTTCAATTGGGAGACAAATTCAGGATGGAGAAAAAGTTATAACTGTTGAAGATGAAGGACAAAAAAGACAATTAAATATTAATCTTAAAGTTGAGCTTTTGCATGGTTTATCACCTCATGCTGGACGTGGAGAACTTATAAGTTTTTTTAATAATATTCGTCCTAAACCAAAAAGAATTATAATTAATCACGGTGAGGTTTCAAAATCTTTAGATTTAGCTTCGGCATTATATAAACTTAATAGAGTTGAAACAAATGTTCCGAGAACTTTGGAAACTTTGCGATTGAAATAATTTTATAAACAAACTTTTCTATATTTATCTAAGAGGTAATTTTTATGAAACATAATTGGAAAATAATTGCAATTCTTTTAGGAATGTTTTTGATTACACAATTTATTGGACTTTATGTTGTGAATCATTATTCTAATGAGGAAAACAAACTTCCGTTTGGAATGGAGACTCCAAAAATTGAAAAGGAAACAGATTTTTACAAAATATTTCCTTCAATAATTATTGCGTTTGTTATTGCTGTTGGACTTTTATTTTTGTTGAACAGATTTGATATGGCATTTATTTTGAAGCTCTGGTTTTTTGTTGTAGTTATAATTGCACTTTCTATTTCGTTTAATTCTGTTCTAAGTAAATTGGAGTACTCTATATTTATTGCATTGATTATTGCCTTACCTCTTGCCTTTGTAAAAATTTACAAAAGAGATTTTTTAATTCATAATACTACTGAATTATTTATCTATCCAGGGATAGCAGCGGTTTTTGTTCCAATTTTAAATATTGGGACAATTATTTTTCTTCTTATTTTAATTTCTATTTATGATATGTGGGCTGTTTGGAAATCAGGAATTATGCAGAAAATGGCAAAATATCAAATTGAAAAATTAAATATTTTTGGAGGATTTTTTGTACCTTATATGTCAAAAAAAGCAAAATTGAAATTGCAAAAACAAAGAAAAATGTACTCCACAACATCTGGGGCAAAAAAATCTAAAGTGAAAAATAAAGGGGTGAAAGTTAATCTTGCAATTCTTGGAGGGGGAGATGTTATTTTTCCTATAATTGCGGCAGGAATTTTTATGATTAGGTTTGGAATTATTTCTGCGTTATTTGTTACTCTTGGAGCAACTCTTGGATTAAGTTATTTATTCTTTTTTTCTGAGAAGAAAAAATTTTATCCAGCAATGCCATTTATTAGTGCTGGGATTTTTTTGGGAATGTTTGCTGGTTATTTGATTAGGTAATTTTCTAAAGATTTTGTTGATATTTTAGTATAAACTAATTCTATGCCTTTTTGAGGGTATGCTGAAGGAAGAGGTTTTTCTTTATTTAAATTATAAACTCCTGCTGTTGAAACTATTGCAGTTGCTCCAATTAAAGCGACTAATCCTTTTTTTGCTTTAGGATTTAAGTCTCTGAAAAAACTTATTGGATAAGAAGTTTCTAATCCTGCAACATTTCTAACAAGATTTGTTGCTCCTAAAACAAGTGGTGATGCTATTGCAGTAATCAAAGTTCCTATTGCCATTTTCATCTCTGACACTCCAAATGCATAATATAATGGAAGACTTGCAATAATAGAACCTCCTGCTAAACGCGCAGAATCAATCCAAAAAGGGTCTTTTTTATTTTTTATTTCTGGTTCATTTATTGAATAAAAAGTTAGTTCTGGTAATTTTAATAATTTTGAAGTAAGGCAATCTTTTGATTTTCTATAGAATTCTCCGCTTCTTGAAATAAGAGTTCCAAAACATCCATAAGTTAATAAACCAACTAAGAATCTTGCTTTAATTGCTTCTTCATTTGTCATACCTGCAAAATAAGTATCAATAAATGAAGCTATAGGAACTAGCACAGTAGATACTGCTGTAGAATCTACCAAATGAAGTTTTAGATTTTCTTTTGTAATATTATTTTTTACCCAATTTTTCAAGTTTATGTATTCTTCTTGTACTTTTGGCATATTATTTGTATTTATTTTGAATTTTCTTTAACTTTTTTCCAAAATCATCTCCTAATTCTGCGTAATGATCTATAATTTTTTCGGGTGTACAAACCATCATATCCAATCCAGAAGAATATAAATCTTGATTTTGAGATCTTCTAACAGCTTCAAGACCAACACGAATTACGTCCATTAATTCAATTTTAGAAGAATAATTTAAATAATCTTTAGCTTCAGACATAACCTGTAATGCTTGCATATATTCTGCTATTTTTTGATCCCCACTTCCAGCACAAGTCCAAACCCTTTCTTCTACATCTCCTAAGGGAAAACAAGAATATAATTTTGGAATTTTTTCAAATCTTGTGGCAAGAATAATCCCGCTCATCTGTTGTGGATCTGGGAATTTTCCCCCCATCCTTTTTATATTAAGTTTTCTCAATTCAGAAAAATATTTTTTTGTAATAATTTTTTCAACATCAATTTTTCCTTCTGATAATTTTTGAACAAGATTTTGAGTTCCATTATCTCTATTTCCAGAATGACCGAAACAATAGTCTTCATTATTACTCACCCATAATTTTCTTCCAAGAAATTTACCACTAGGTATACCTGTCTTATCATTTATTGATGTTGCTTGCCTATCTGCTACTAATACGGCTGAATTAACTTCTGGGTGTTTTAAACCAAATACTGTTGTCATATAATCCCCTAAATTTTTCTCTATAAAAACCTTCCCATTTTGTCCCCACTATTAAAAAGTAACAAAAACCAAAGTTTTATAAAACAAAAATTCTCTCAAATTTGTATGTTAGTTAGACAAGAATTAGTAAGTAAAATTAAAGACCTTTTTGGTTTAAATGTTTATGAAACAAAAGTTTGGTTAGCCTTGCTTGGTGTTGGAATTGCGTCGGCTGGAAAAGTTGCGACAATTTCTGGTGTTCCGCGAAGTAGAACTTATGATGTTTTGGAAAGCTTGGAAAAACGAGGATTTGCAATTGCTAAATTAGATAAGCCAGTTAAATATCTTGGTGTGAAACCAAAAATTATTCTTGAAAAATTAAAAAATAATGTTGAAAATGATGCTAAGGATAGAATTGTTAGTTTATCTAAAATTAAGGAAACAGAAGAATATGGAAAAATAACTTCCTTGTATGATGAGGGAATGAATCCTATTAAGAAAGAAGATATTTCAGCTTCTCTTAAGGGAAAATCAAATATTTCTAATCATTTGAGAGAGATTATACAAAATGCTACAAAGGAAGTTGTAATTTGCACTAGTGCAGAAGACATGAATTCAAAATCTAGAATATTTTTACAAACATTTAAAGCCCTTAAGAAAAATAACATTAAAATTATGGTTGCTTTATCTGGAGAAAGCAATTTAATTAAAGAACTTGAAAAAAAATTTGAGGTTAAGATAAAGAAAATGAATATTGATGCTAAAGTGTTTGTAGTTGATAGAAAAGAAATTTTATTTTACACTTCAAAAAATGCAAAAGATGGGGACATTGCTATATGGTTAAATTCAGAATTTTTTGCTGAAGCTTTTGCTGGGATGTTGGATTTGACTTTGAGAGGATAATTAATCCAAAACCTTTAAATCTAAAATGTACATCTCTTTTATTCTTTTTTTATTCTTAACTTTCCATTTCCTAATGAATTTGTTTATTGTAAATTCTATCTTTTCTTTTGCATAGATTTTTTTATTTTTTATAAAAGTTTTTTTATGTTGTGATTTGAATTTTTTAATATTTTTTTTGTCTTTTATATTTGGTCCCGAACATAAAATTTCTTTTTTCTTTTTTAATACAAAAAAATATCTTGCAGATTGTTTGTGATTGTAATTGAATCCTTGATTTTTTATTTCAAAATATTTTTCTATTTCAATTGTTAAGTGTTTGTAAAATTTTAGTAATTTACTTCCTGCAACATCTCCTTCTTGTTTATTTGTTTTTGATTCAATTAATATAAAGTCGTATTTATTTTTTTTCGCAGAAGATTTTATTTCTTCTATATTTGTTTTTTGAATTTCAAATGATTTTATTGTTGGATTTTTCAAAAAATCTTTACTTATTTTTTTAAATTTTTCAAATGTTTCATTTGAAAGTGCAGCAAGAGCATTTCTTTGTTTATAAGTTGGGTCAATTAAAATAATTGGAGATTCTAATTTTGAGCTATTTAAGTCCATTAAAACTATTCTCTTATTTTTGTAATGTTTTTCAATATCAACAATTATTTTATCTTTTGATTTTGTTGTTTCTTTTAAAAATTTTAAAAATCCTTTATAATAGTAAACCAATAATTCTAAAGAATAACCTGAAAATCCTCCAATATATGATTCTGCTCCGTAAAAATTATTTGCATGGCAAAAGGCTTTTGCTATCTTTATGTCATTAATTATTTTTTTTGATTTTATTTTTTTGTTTATATATTTTACATGTGAATAAGATAAATCAGTTATATTATTTGCTTCTTTTGGAATTTTTACTTTTAAAACAGGAATTATTTCTATAAAAAAATCTGGAGATAGTTTAACACGATAATAATCACGAGAACCATGAATTGTTGAAACATTTTTTATTTCTTTTAATAATTTAAATGTTAATTCTGATAGATTTTTGTCTTTGTATTTTTTATCAAATCTTATGAAAACATCAACATCATAATAATCTTTTTTTATTACTGTTTTTTTTGCAAAACTTCCTCCAATAAAGATTTCTGCTTTTATTTTTGAGGATTTTATATTTTTATTTATTTTTTTTAAAAAATCTTGTAAAGAATCTTCAATAAATTTTATTGCTTCTTTTTCTGGTTCAATTTTTTCTAAAACTTCTTTAAAGATAGTATTTGTTTTATTCATTAGTTCTTTTCAAAACCTCCTACAAATTGAAAAGGACTCATCAGGAATTTTTTAAAAATTCTGGGACTTTGCCAAAAACATCTGGAGTAAATTGTGGTTTTCATAAATTGAAAAGTTAGAAAGAGTTTTTATAATTTTAGTCAGACCAACAAAAAATCTTTAATTGTCTAGGATCATAAATTTCAAGTGTGGCAGTAATTGCTACTGATTGAGCATAAACATCTTGATCTATATATTCATCTAGTTCACATAGAATATCAATTTCACAAATTTTAGATCTACAAAAAAATGAATCAGGTATTCTTTCATTTATTTTCAATGTCACTTCTTCTGGAAATTCTAAATGATCATCATCCATTGGTATCAAATTTTCATTAATACTAAGTATTTGTTCTCGTAAATTATCATTTAATTCTATTTCTCTTAATACAGATAATTGCAAATCATAAACTCTTGAGGAAATATTTTCTCCACCAATATACCCCTTATTTACCATAATTAAAAGAACTCCTGCAATTAATAATATTGAAAAGAAAGCTTCAACAATACGCACCCAGCCACGATTATTCATAATAATCACCATACTTTTAGATTTATAAAACCTGAGTTTATTTCTGCAAATTCATCAAAATATTGTACTGGAATTTTTCTAGAATAAATATCTGTTATGATATCTTTTTGTTCAGTTTGATTTATATTTCCTTCTGCGTCAGTAAAACTAAGTGAAAATTCATTATTTATTAACAAACCTAAATTTTGTTTTAATTCTGTATAATTTGAAGCATAATCTAATATAAAATTATTAATTTTATTTTCATTAAAATAATAATTTTTACGAAATGAGCTTATATCTCCCTCTACAAGTGAATAGCAACCAATGGTTCTTGAACTTCCGAAATCAATTAATGTTTCTTCAGAATAAAATATTTTGAAAAAATTTTCATTATTGTCTTCCCAATTAATGTATAAATTGGGGGTTGAACCAATAAGATTACTGTTTTTATCTTTAACTAAGGAATTTAAATTACTAAGAACCTCTAATTCTAAATCTTCATACACTATTTTGATACATTTCTTATTAGAATTAGACATATCAGGTGTTATTGTAAGTATGGTTAGATTAGAGATTAATCTATTATTTAATTCTACTTCTAAATAATCTAAAAGGGGTTCTTTAGTTTTTGAAAATTTAATTGGAGAACCAAAAATAGAAAAGAGGAAAACCAAAAAAGTTACAAATATTACAAAAGATAAAACTACTCCAACATGAGATGCTTTTTTATTTGAAAAAATATTTTTTATTGTCATTATATAAATAAATTTGCTCCTGCTGATACAAAAAACGCAAGCATCATCAATGCAAACGAATGTTTAATTCCTGATTTGATATTTTCTCCAGAAAGTTTTCCTATTGTAAGTCCAGTAAAAAAACCCTGAATTAATAATAAATAAAAAAAAGATGTTGAGATTTCTTCTGGAGCAATTCCTGATGCTGTTCCTGCTGATGCCCCAAGATCTTCAAGTCCTCCGACATCTGCAATTCCCGCAACCATTGGAAGAATTTTAAATTGCATAACTAAAACTATTACTAAAAATACAAAAAATATAATATATCCTTGAACAACTAATGTAGAAATTACTGCTTTTCTTTCTTTTTTTAATTTGTCAGATAAATTAACTGCCTTTGCTACAGATTCTAATATTTCTCCTATTTCTCCACCTGCTTTTTCTGCTTGCCCAATTAGTGTAAGAGCTCTTGAAATAGTTTTGTTATTTACATCTTTTGCAAAAACTTGCAATGCAAAATTAAGAGGTATTCCTAACATCATTTGATTTGCTAATTTTTGAATATTGTCACTTAAAATTCCATATGGTTTATCTTTAACATTGATTATACTTTTACTTATTGGAGTTCCTGTTTTTACACTTTCTACAAGGTTTCTTGCAAATTCCAAGAACATTTCTTCTTTTTCTGTTACAGAGCGGGTCTCAAGAATTATCGTAAAAACAAAAGGAGATGCTCCAATTAAAATACTTATTCCAATTAATAAGAAAAAAGCATTGGTTCCTATAAAAAACAGCGAAGCTATTAATGAAACAAATGCGGATATTATCCCAACCCAGTGAATTCTTTTTATTTCCATTATCCTGATGCAGATTGTTTTAGGTGTAAAAATGTTAGAAAACCTATATTTATTATAGTTACTCCTAACACCATTATTAGAGTTATCATTGATGTACTTAATTGAATTCCGAGTCCGCTTATTTTCATCATCATAAGCAAAAGCATTAAAATCATTGGAGCCGCTATTACAACACTAATATAAATATCCATAAAAGTTTCTGCAGAACGTGTTCGTTTTTCTCTTTCAATTCTATATTCAAACAATAAACTTTCTGCTCTTTTTGAAAAAAATTCTGCAAGATTTCCTCCTGAATTTATTGTTGTTGCAATTCCATTAAATAATTCTGAAAGTTTTTTGCTAGGACAATTTATTGCACTATTTCTCAATGCAGTTACTAAGTCATAACCCAAAAGATTAATTTCATTTAACAGTTTGATGAACTCTTTTTCTATATTAGGATATTCTTTTGTTGTTAAAATAATGCTAAAAATTTTGCTTGGATCAATCATTGAACCTGCAATTGAAGACATATGAATTGCTGCAAAAGGAAGTTCTTGATTAATTTTATTTCCTGAGGATTTTGCTTCAAGTGAAGGATAAAAATACATCATAAAAAAAGTCCCAAGTGGCATTATAAATAAAATCCAAAAAACTTTTGTAAATCTTGATGCAATTCCTTCAGTTGCAAAGGTTATAATTGGTAAAACTGCACTAATATTAAAAAAGAGGAAAAATAAAAACAAGAAAAAGGCGAAACATATTGATAAAAAAGTTGTAAATAAAATAACTGAGAAATAACTTTTAGGAAGGAATTGTAAATTTGCTTTGATTAAATTTGATTTAAGCATTTTAAAATATTTTTTACTGAGAATATTTTCAGAAGTCTTAGAAAAAATTTTATTTGAAATTTGAACATATTTACTTGCTTTTCTTTCTTTCTTTTTTATTATTTTTTGTTTTCTTTTTTTTAATCTCTTTAAAGTTTCTTTTTCAAGAGGAGAAAATTTAATTTTAGGAGGTTTTATTTTAGATAAATTTTCTTTAGAATTTTTAATTTTTAATTTTGAAATTTGTTTTGATTTGATAAGAGAATTTGGAAGATTAAATCTATTCAAAATTTTTGGAATCTCAAGATTTATTCTTTTTAAAGATTGTTTAAGAGAATTTATTTGATTAATAACTATTTTTTTTTCTTTAGAATTTTTAATTTTTTCAAGATTTTCTAAAAGTAAATTTATCTCATTAATAATTTTTATTTCTTTTGAAATAATTTTTTTAAATTCAATAAATAAAGTATTGTGAGAAAAAGTCATTGAAGTTCTCCATCAATTTCTTTTTGAATGCGCAAGATAAATTTTTTCATTTCATTAAATTTTTGAGTGTCTTTGTTTCTGTAAAATTCTTCCAGTTTTGGTTCAGACTCATGCAAAGTATTAACTAATTGACTAATAAAAGATAATTCACCCTTTTCCATTATAAAAAGAAGAAGATTGATTTATTAAATATTTTGTTAATTATGTAATCTTAAATTCATTGAGAATAGATTGAGAATTTTTATAATACTTATTTATTACATCTTGAACTTGATTAAATTCTATGACATTATTTTGTAAAAGTTTGTAAACTAATTGTGTTCGTTTTTTGAATTCTTCTTCAATTTCTTTAATAGTAAGTCCGTATCTTCTTGAAATTTTATCAAAGATTCTACTATTTTTTTTAAAATAAAATTGATTGTCTTTTGCATTCCATACAAAAGGAGTGTTTGTTGTCGTGACTCCATTTGGTGCCACATTAATTATTTCTACTACCTCTCTTAATTTTCTTGTTTCTTGTTTTTTTACAACTGCGTGAGTCATAACACAAATACAATCTAAGACATTTAAAAGACTCGGAGAAAGTTCAATGGGAGGGGTTTCTAATCTCTTAATTACTGTATCTACTGAATCTGCGTGGATTGTTCCAATTGAAGAATGTCCTGATGCCATGCCCTGAAAAAGAACTGAAGCTTCTTTTCCTCTTACTTCACCAACAATAACATAATCTGGATTTTGTCTAAACGATGCTCTTAGCAAAGTAAACAAATCAACTTCGCCTGTTTTTTCAACACCTGTTGCTGTTCTTACAACACTTGGAAGCCAGTTTTCTCTTGGTAAACTAAGCTCGCGAGTGTCCTCTATTGATACTACACGGGCTTCTGGAGGAATAAAAAAAGCCATGGCATTTAAAAGAGTTGTTTTACCTGAAGCTGTTCCTCCTGCAATTAAAATATTCATTTTGTATTCTAAAAGTAGCCAAATATATGCGAGCATCTCAGGACTAAGGGTTTCTTTTTCTAATAACTGTGGGGGAGTCCAAGGGGTTTTTGTGAATTTTCTTATTGTAAAAGTAGGGCCTCTGCTTGTTATGTCTTTTGTATAAGTTGCATTTACACGAGAACCATCAGGCAAACTTCCGTCAAGAATTGGATTTGCATAAGAAATATATTTTCCACACTTTTGAGCAAGTTTTTCTACAAAGCTGGATAAATTATCTATATCATTAAATTTTAAATTAGATTTAATATTTCTGTAAACTCTGTGCACAACATAAATTGGAGTGTTAACCCCATTGCATTCTATGTCTTCTATAAAATAATCACTTAACAAAGGCTCTACTTCATTAAAACCAACAAAATCTCTGTAAAGGTGATAAAATATTTTTTTGTAACTTTCATAAGTTAGTTTAATTCCTAATTCTACTGCTAAAATTTTGAACATTTTGTCAATGTATTCAATTAATTTTTTTATGTCTTTTTCAACAAGAGTATTAAAGTCAATCATATCTTTCATTGCAGTAATAATTTCATTTTTATGTTTGGTTTCTTCCTCAGTTAATATAGGTTCCTCAACTTTATAGAGAACTTCGGAAATTTTTTTATCCCAATAAATATGGGCAAACGCAAAAGGAGGAATAAGGCCATAACGAATATTAATTTTTGTTTTGTTTAGTTCTTTTTTTAGAGGAGGAACTTTTGGATTTAATTCTATTTTTACTTGAGGATATTTCAAAATATCATTATTCTTTTCAGAGGATTTAAATAACTTTGAAATCAATTTTGGTTTTTGTGTTTTCTTTTCCATTATTAGAAATAGCAATTTTATAAGGAGTTGCAGCTTTATTTATTAGTTTTAACATACTTTCATTTTGGTAAGTTATGTCATATCTCTCTGAATAGTCTAGTGTTAAAGTCACTAAATTAAGTTTCCCTTTATTTTCTGTGAGAGTTATTATATTTCCAACAGTTATATTTTGTTTATCTTCGCCATAAGCATATCTACTTTCAATTTCAAAAACTAATTTATCTGTTGTTCCTTCAATTTTTAGAATTCCTTTTTTTAGTCCCATTTCAATTATTCGTTTGTTTCCTGCCCCTCCTTGTACAATAGATAAAATCATTGTGTTTATATCTTCAAAGGCTGTTAAAGTCTGTTCTATAATTACCTTGTCTTGGAATTCTTCTATTTTTGGTCTTACAAAAGCTAAAACAGTTCCTATAAGAACAAATGCTATCAAAGTATAAATAACTGTTTCAACCCAGATTTGTGCTTTTTTGTTTTGCATATTCACCTTTTTAATTTCTTGTAAAAAGAGATTTTGATTTAATAACTTTTCTAACTTAGAAAACTAAAGATTTACAATTATCAATTTTAGATAATAAGTCTGAAACTTCACATTGTTTCCCTCCAACAATTGGGGCAAGTTGTATTAACGAAGGATAGCCAATACCTAATTCCTGAGTATTTATCACATAATTTATTCCTGAATTTTTTTCAGGTATGATAATGTCTTCATTATAATTTCCATTATATAAACGCAAATAATTTTCTGTTATTGGGGTATTACTTAGTTTGAAACTTTTTGAATTGCCTTGACTATCTGAAACTGAAACAAGAAGAGCTGTTAAATCTATATCTGAAACACTAATTGAAACGCGCAATTCATTTGGGTCTGTAGAACTTTCTTCAGTTATGTTATAACAAGTATATTTATTATTAATAGTTACTTTTTCAAAAGTGTCAAAACACGAACCAGCCTCGTCAAGTTTGTCTTTTACAAGATTGTTTACAATTGTCCATACAATTGATGTTGCTGCAATTACAAGTGCTATCATTATAACAGCTGTGATTACTCCAGAAATTGCTTTTTTTGATTTCATTTTAAAGAGTGATAGAATGTCCATGCTGAACTTCATTGCATGTAAAACTCTGCTGTCCACTTCTAGAATTTCCCATTAAAACAGGGATTATTATAATTTCTTCTGCACCATTTATATCTGTGGTGCTGTTGGAAAAAGCATCTCCTTGATTAAGACCAACTTCAGACCATCCATCTTGTGTTGCAAGTTCTTTTGTTGAATAACTTCCTTGTCCAGATGTTTTTAATTTTACTCTATAAATTGGAATGTTCCCTGTGTTTACTATTGATAAAATTCCTCCTGAATAACTTGCGTCAAAAGATACATCGTTGCAGACGAGTTCTACATTTGTGTCAAATTTTGTGACTGCCTCTTGAGTAAAACCCCTAAACCATAAAAATATAATTAATCCTAAAACTACTACCATTGCTATTAACAAGACTGTTGCAATAACTGGTGAAATCCCTCTCTTTTTCATTGTTGAATTAAAAGATGTTTAGGCTTTTAAGTTTTTTTGTTTTTTGATTTAATATTTTTTTGCTATTAAATAAATTATTTTTGCACAATTATCTTTTTTCCAAACATACTTTTCTTTTTCTAAGATATTCCATTCAGAATAAATTTTTTCAAATGAATATCTATCAGGAATCATTTTTTACTATTCCTCCAAAATATTCTAACTCATAAACTAATTCGTCTTTGTAAAATATTTTTTCTTTTCCATTAAAATTTTTTAAATCTCCATTCCAATCATTTCTATATCTCCATGAACAATTAACCAATTTTCTTGGTCCTCTGAAGGGGGAACTTTCAGGAATCCTCAAAAGTGCTTTTCTAAGAAAATTATAAATCTTTTTTGTGAGTAACAAACCTTTGAGAGATCTTCCATAATAGTTCATTGACCAAATTGGTTTATTTTTATTAAAAATAACCTCCTGACCTGAAAATGATTTTGATCCAAAATATCTATCTCGATATATTAAGTTATTTTTTTCATAAATTAATTCCTTGCTTTCATCGGGCAACTTTTTTTCAGCATCATTTCCTGCATAAGTTGCTTTTTTCGCTTCAGCTATAAATTTAGAGAGTTTCATTTTAATTCTCTTAACATCTTTAATTGAAACTCTCTATATTCTTTAATATCTTCATCAAACGGGTACTCTTTTTTAATAATTTCTATTACCTCTTTTATTTGCATCTCAACATTATTTTCCCAACCCGCTTCACAAGAATCTCCTTTTGGACAAATTAATTCTTTAACACGACCAATAAAAAAATGCATTTCTTCTCCTTGAAATTCTTTATATCTTCTCTTTTGTTTTTCAGATTTTGCCCAATTAAATCCCCAAACAAAATTTATCTGACAAATCAACTGCTGCGAGTTCCTGATCTTCTCTGTCTGTGGCGTGTATAAAATATCCTCCGACGTCAAATCGTCCATTGTTTCTGATGTTTATTCTTAGTTGGTAATTTTCATCTTCTTGTAATATCTGATTTATTAACATTTGACTAATCACAAAATATTCTATGAATTTTCTCTTCTATATTCATTTTAACAGAATTTGATTTTATATTTCCTAATTTTCTTTCAATCAAACTCTTATGCAATGTAAAAACCATATCCAAGTAAATATTAGAATTGAATTTTATATTTCCTGAACAATCTTTTTTATTCATTATAATTTCGTATTTATCTATACCTCTTCTCTTTGTAGTTATTTGACACAAAATTATATTATCCCCCTCAAGGTTTTTTATGACTAGTGCAGGTCTTAATTTTATTTGTTGCAAATTTGAAAAAGGAAAATTTACCAAGATTATATCAAATTTTTTAAAAATCATCTTCTCTGAAAATAAGAAAATGCTTTTTCATCTTCTTTTGATAGCCATGCTTTTGCAAGAGATTTTTCAGATAAAAGTGCGGTTTCAGGAATTGATTTTTTTAAGATTATTTCATCGTTATTTTTTATAATAATAAATTTCTCCCTTTCCAAAAAATCTTTTCTCATTTCAAGAGGGATTACTATTTGCCCTCTAGAACTCATTCTTGTTGTTTCAATTTGCATAAATAAGATTAATCTTATTTCTATTTAAATCTTTCTGATATTTCTAGTCTACAAAATATTTTCTCATTATAAAATTTAATTTAAATTATTAATCTTTAAAATTTCTAAAAAGCTTTTACTATAAATCAATAACGAAAGTTTGTCTGAGTTTTAGATTTTCTATATTTTTCCAAAATCGAAACATTTAATAAGTTATATTTATATAACTAAATATGGAAATACAAACAAAGACTAAAAAATGGGGGAGTTCTTTGGGAATAATTATACCAAAAATAATTGTTGAAAAACAAAGAATGCATAAAGACCAAGAAATTAGAGTGGATATTTTATGCAAAAGAAAAACAAAAGGTTCAGATATTTTTGGGAAATTAAAATTTAACAAACCTGTTCAAGTTTTACTTGATGAAACAAATAAGGATTTTGAATTTGATTGATGGAATTCTTTTTTGATACTTATGCTATTATGTGTTTAATTGAGGGCGATAAAAATTATGATAAATATAAAGATTATATAATAACTACCAGTATTTTAAATCTGGCGGAATTGTATAATATTTTTTTAAGAGACAAAGGAAAAAAGACAGCTAGGTATTGGATGAGAATATTGAATTTTAATATTTTGGAGATAGATGAAGAATCTATTTTTAAGGCAATAGAATTTAGATTTGCAAACAAAAAAAAGAGGCTATCTTTAACTGATTGCACAGGATTTATTTTAGCGTGCAAAAATAAGAGAAAGTTTTTAACAGGAGATAAAGAATTTGAAAATATAAAAAATGTTGAATTTGTAAAAAAAGAATAAAAAAATTATCTTTTTGTATATAATTTATTCTTCATCATTTGTTAATTC
>JBDLJZ010000013.1:0-18115 GCA_039714095.1 Nanobdellota archaeon
AGAAATAATCGTTTCAAGCACAAACGAAATTCCAGGAAAACAAGTCGCAGAAATTATAGGAGTTGTAAAAGGAAGCACTGTAAGAGCGCGAAATATTGGAAGAGATATTGGGGCAGGATTCAAAAATTTAATTGGTGGAGAAATTAAAACTTATACAGATATGATTAAAACATCAAGAGAAGAAGCTTATAATAGAATGGTTAATAAAGCAATAGAGCAAGGAGCTGACGCAATAATCGGAATGCGATTCATGACTTCTATGGTAATGCAAGGTGCATCAGAAATGTTAGCTTATGGCACTGCAGTGAAACTGCGGTGATCAGAATTTATTCTGACGAGTGTACAAGCATATGAGAAATCTTTGATTTCACTTATGGCACTGCAGTGAAATTGGCAAAAAGATAATTCTTTCAAGCTTTAGTAAAATTTAAAAGGAAAATTCATCTAATTTTTCTAAGTCCTGGTGGCTCAGTTGGTAGAGCGATCGGCTGTTAACCGATAGGTCGTAGGTTCGAGTCCTACCCGGGACGTTTTATATTCAAAATAATAACAATCCTTATAACTAATCCATTAAAAATAATTTAATGTTAAACAAATTAGATTTATTAGGATTATTTTTTAATTTAAATATTATTTTAATTTGTTGGATATTGATTATAAAAACTTCTTATACAATCAAAAGATCATATATTCAAAAAAGTTATAATCAAACTTTAGGAAATAATCTACTGATTGGGTTTGGGGCAGGGTTAATAATCTTTGTATTAAGTTGGTTTGCAGATAATTTCACACTATCTCCAATATCTTTTAATTCTCCATTTTTATTTGTCTACTCAATTTTAGCAGGATTAGTAAATTTAGTATTTCAAATCTCTATTGTTTTAGTATTAATAGATTTTATATTAATAATAACACTTACAAGTTTAAGAAAAAATTGAATTTACTTTTTCTCCCTCAGCCCCAAATCTACAATTGGTTTCGGCCTATTCTTCTCCAAAAACTTATATGCATTAGATTGCTTTGCCCCTTGAATTATTGAAATTACAGCGTTCTGCGCGTTTTTTATTGTATTAACAGGTCCAACAATACCAACCCAATTATCTTTTAATTCCAAAATAGAACCTGTTAAATTCCCAAGAGTATTAAGTGTTTTTCCTTTTGTTCCAATAATTCTTCCTCTAACACTTTCCAAATTTTGCTTTTTTGTATAATCCTTAATATTCAAAATTTCAAACTCAAAATCTTCTTCTTTAATTTGTATTGCATCAGAATATTCAAAACCAAAATTAATCGCACTAATTACTTTTTCTGCAATATACTCGTTTTCAGGCAAACCTTTAATTTTTACTTCTCTTCCACGATTTGTAATTCTAATATCCAACTCTTTTTCTAATCTTCTTCTATTCTTTGTTATTCTTGGAAGTTTATCAACTATAATTGTTTTCATTTTACCATCTCTTTTTCTCCGCTATGATAAAATCCTCATTTTTATTCGGCGCATTTTCAAACATGATTTTTCTAAAATCTTTGCCACAATTTTGTGTTTTTTCTTCTCTCTGATTTTTTTCTCTTTCAATTAAATATCCAGAAGTTTTTTTACTAATTTTCTCCAACTTTTTAGAAAAATCATCAATTATTTTTTTAGCTTGTTTTTTTATTTCTTGCTTTTCTTTTTCTCCTACTTTGTGGAATAAAAAATCTGTCATATTAAAAGAAAGAATGTATGGTTTTTAAGATTTATTAGTTAATATCCAAAATCAAATAATCTCCTTCATGCCCAACATTATAAACTTCTGTTTTTCCAATTTTAGCTTTTCCTTTTCCCTCGTGAATATGTCCGCAAAAAACATATTTTGGTTGTTGTTTTTTTATGTAATCTGAAATTACTTTGCTTCCTGCGTGTTTTCCTTTCCAGTGTTTTGGTGCTTGAGAAGAGTTTACTTTATCTAGGATTTTATAAGGTGGGGAGTGGCATAAAAGAATATCTATTTTGTCAAATTTTTGCAAAATTTTTTTTGCTTTGAATGTTTGTATTTTTGCACTTAGAATTCTTTTTATATCTGTTTCTTTAAATTCTTTAATCCATGAGCTGTCTATAAAATATTCTAATCCTCCAATTCGTAAGTTGTGGAATTTTTTTATTTTATTGTTTAGATAAAATACATTTGGAATTTTTCTTATATTTAAGGTGAATAAAGGTAGTTTTATTCCAAGTTTCTGACCCTTCTTTTTTATTTCTATGTCTGAACTTGCTGGAACATTACCCTTAATTAAATAAACTGGAGCTAATTTAGATAACCCTTTTAATGTTTTTATAGTAGAATTATAAATTTCCATCCAGGCTTTTTTTACTTCTTTTTTTGAATGTATTTTTTCAGAAAGTCCTTGTTTTTTTCTTTTGATATCTTCTAAGAATTGTTTTTTTGCTAAATCTGATTTTCCAATATCTCCTGTTATTATAATTAATTCAATCTTATTTTGTTTTACAATTGAATTAATATTTTTTGGAAGTTTCCCATGTGGATCTCCTAAAATTAAAATTTTTGTCATAATAAAAATAAAAAAAAGAAATTTAAAAATTAATCTGTTTATTCTTTGTCTTCATCACTAGAATCATCTTCAGAATCTTCATTCATATCTTCAGATTCTTCTTCTATGTCTTTTTTTTCTTCTTCATCTTCTGGCATTTTGATTTCCTCCAATTTAGAATAAAATTTATCTTTTTTTATACTTTTTAAGGATTTATACGCTCTACAGAGTAGTGCTATTAAATTTAAGAACTAAATTTTTAGGGAGTTAATCTATCCCTATCCCTTGGAAATAAAACAGCCTCACGAATATTAGGCAAATTTAAAATTAACATTGTCAGTCTTTCTAATCCTATTGACCATCCAGCATGGGGGGGCGAACCAAATTTAAAACTATCAATATAAGTCTTAAAATCTTTTACCTTCAACCCCTTTGTTTTTATTCTTGTTTCTAATAATTTAGGTAAATGTATTCTCTGTCCTCCTGAAGAAATCTCCATACCTTTGTAAATTGCATCAAATCCTTCGCTTAATTTTGCATCAGCTTTTTTATCTTTCGGCATAATGTAAAATGGTTTTCCTTCCAATGGCCAATCATAAACAAAAACAATTGTATCTGGAAATAAATTCCCCAACTTTTTTTCAGCTTCACCAGTCAAATCATCTTCCTCAATTTTTATTTTGCTTTTCTTCATCAAATCTGCCACTTCTTTAAATGTAAGATACTTTACTTTAGGTATTTTTAGTTTTATTTTCAAAATTTCTAATTCTTCTTTATTTTTTTCAATTATTTTTTCAATTATATATTTTACAACTTCTTCTAATTCTTTCATAACTACTTTAGTATTTACAAATGCCATTTCAATATCCATTTGTCTTGATTCGTTTAAGTGCCTTATTGTATTGTGCTTTTCGGCACGCCAAACAGGAACTATTGTCATAACATTTTCTACTGCTCCTGCCAACATTTGTTTATATAATTGAGGTGATTGTGCAAGATATGCTTTCTTCTCAAAATACTTTGCTTCAAAAAGTTCTGTCCCTCCTTCAGAAGATGAGCTAATAATAGAAGGTGTTTGTATCTCCACAAAATCTTTCTTCACAAAATACTCTCTAAAACTCATTGAAATTGTAGATTGAATTTTAAATATAGCTTGAATAGGTTTTCTCCGAGTGTCTAAAAATCTATTATCCAATCTCTTTGGTAATTCTGTTTTTGAAAAATCTGTTACATCAATTGGAAGTGTTTCTGCTTTATTTATTATAATTAATTCTTGTGGAAGAATTTCTTTTCCTCCTGGTGCTTGTTTTGATTCTACAACATCTCCTTTAACATAAATAACAGATTCGCGAGGAATCTTTTCCAAATCTTTAAAAATTTCTTTTGGGGTTTTGGATTTAACCCCTGTGATTTGAATTAGTCCTGTTCTATCACGCAACAACAAAAATTTAACTTTAGATAAATCACGAGTATTATGAACCCAACCCGCAAGCTCAACAGTTTTATTTTTTTTTGAAAAAACTTCTTTAATCAAAATTCTATTTTTAAATATATTTTTTTGTTCCATTATTAAAATTACCTAACATGTTTTTTAATTATTTCCATTGCAGTCTTCCCATCTATTTGTCCCCTAAACTCTTTCATTACAAGACCCATATAAGCTTTATCAGATAGCCCGTGTTTATCTTTAATAATTTTCATAATTTTTTCCTCGATGTCTCCAATATCTTTTTTCTCAAAAATAATTGCTTTTTCTGGCTCTTCTCCTCTTACAACTTTTTCCATTATTTGTTTTATTTGCTTTTCTGAAATCTTTTTCTCCCTAACTGCATTTAAAATAAATTCAAAAATTTCATCACTTAATATTTCATTAATTTTTTCATTAGAAATTTTTTCTCTTTTTGCAATATCTTTTGGGAAAACAAGAATCATTTTCCCAATTAAATTAAGATTTTTTGTAAAATGAATCAATGACTTAAATTTTTCTAATTTATTTTGTTTGAAAAGCATTTTTACCAACTCTTGAGATAATCCTTTTTTATTCAAATCTCTTTCAATCTCACTTCTTAATTTTGGCAAAGTTTTTTTTGATTCATTAATAAATTCTCTTGAAATTTTTAACAATGGCAAATCAGTTTCAGGATACATTCTTGCTTCTCCAGGCATTGGACGCAAAAATTCAGTTGTGCCATCTGGAAGAGAATTTCTAACTTCTGGTTTATTTTTCTTAGATTTAATTATTTCTTGTTGTCTTATAATCTCGTTGTTAATAGTTTTTATCATCATAGCAGGATTTTGAAACCCTTTAATTTCAACTCTATTACTCCCTTTTATTGATACATTAACATCTTGTCTAATTGTTCCAATTCCTCTTTTTACTTTACAACTTCTAAGAATATCTCCTAATTTAAGTGCAGTCTCTTTTGCCTGTTCAGGTGTTTTAATATCTGGCGCAGTAGCAATTTCAATTAAAGGAATTCCCAACCTATCCAATCTATAAACAACCTTATCTTTTTCTTCACTAATTTTCCTCGCAGCGTCTTCTTCAAGACAAATTGTATCAATTCTAACTTTCCCCTCTTTTGTTTCAATAAATCCATCGTAGGCAATCATAACTGTTCTCTGAAATCCCGAAGTATTAGAACCATCAATTACTGTCTTTCTCATCATTTGTGTTATTGGTATTATTTTTGCATTAAGAAGCAAGGATATTTGAACTGCAATTTTTAATGTTTCTTGATTTATCTGGTGTGGGGGCTCTTCATCTAATTCTATAAGACAATTTGAATCATAACCCTCATAAATAAAAGATTTGTTTAAATTTGACTGATATTCTGCTGCCTTATCAATTTTCCCAGACTCTCCAACTACTGCATGAAGTTTTCTTTCAACTCTAAAATCTGGTTCATCCTTTCTTAAAATAGATTGGCAATTACAGAATAATTTTTTTGTATCAAGTTGCTGATGAATTTCTAAACCACATTTAAGTCTAACTTTTTCATAATCTATTTTATTCATAAAAAAGTTAAACATTAAGAATTAATAAAAGTTTTGAGGTTTCTTGATTTTTCCAAAACTTTTATTAATAACTTTATTTTATTTATAATATGAATTTTTTAAAAAAAGAGCTAAGCTATTTAAAATCATTTTCTCAAAAAAATGGAAATCCTCTTTTTAAATCCAAAACAACTTTAGGACAAAAAGCCGCAGATAAGCTAACCTCTGCAGCAGGAAGTTGGGCATTTATAATAACATTCTTAATTTTCTTAGTTATTTGGATGTTAGTAAATACAACATTTCTTGTATTTGGAAAAGCTTGGGATGCAAAACCATTTATTATGCTCAATTTAATCCTATCGTGCCTTGCTGCAATACAAGCCCCAATAATTTTAATGAGTCAAAATAGACAATCACAAAGAGATAGATTAAAAACAGAATACGATTATAGGATAAATAAAAAAGCAGAAAAAGAAATCAGAGAAATAAGAGATTTTTTACTGAAAAAGAATAAAAAGAAAAAATAAATCTACTGAAAATTATTCTTCCAATCTATCATTTAACTCTCCAGCAAAATTTGTCAGCATTTTTTCCTTAACAATTTTTTTGTCTTTTGCCCATTCCTTGTGTCCCAAAACCCAACCAAGTTTTAAAAAAGCAGTTTCACTTAACATGTCTTCTAAATAAATAACTCCTGTCTTTGCAATTTCTCTACCATTAGAATAAACAAAAGAATCTAATCTTCCATAAATTGTCTGGGCAGTAGCACAAATAATCAAACCTTTTTCTTGAATCTCTTTTAATTTAGATATCCAACTTTTTCTTGAATTAAGTGCAGGAGTATGTCCCAAACCCGCCATTTCTAAAACAATACCTTTGTATTTATTCTTAAAATAATAATCCAAAATTTTTGGATCTTGCCCAGGATAAATTTTTACAAGTGCCACTTTGTCTTCAAATTTAATATCAACTTTTGCTTTATTTTTACTCCTAAATTTATAATTAGATATAACCTCAATTCTTTCTGGAAAAATTTTTGCAATAGGTTTTGAATTAATTGATTTAAAAGTGTCTCTTTTTGAGGTGTGCATTTTTCTTACTTTTGTTCCAAGCATTGCATAACAAAAATCATCATTAGAAGTTGCATGTCCAACTAAAGTCACTTCTGCAATATCAGAAATAGCAACTAATGCAGCACACTGCAAATTTAAATTAGCATCACTTGAAGCCCTATCAATACTTCTTTGCGAATAAGTCAAAATAACTGGTTTGTTTAAATCTCTCAGAAAAAAACTCAATGCAGCCGCAGTGTAATGCAAAAAATCTGTCCCATGAGTTATAATTATTCCTTTTATGTTTTTATCTTCTAAAAATTTTTCAGCAGTTTTTGCAATTGTTTTCCAATCTTTAAAATCCATATCTTCTGAAGCTTTCATAAAAGGAATTTCTAATTTGACTATATTTGCTATTTTAAAAAGCTCAGGATAAATTTTAAACAAGCTTTCAGGAGTATCTAAAGGAGCCACACCCCCTGTTTTTGAATCATAACGAGAAGCAATTGTTCCCCCTGTCATAATCATTGCAATATTTGGTTTATCTTCATCTTTTTTTATTTCCAAAACCTCTTTTTCTTTTTTAGATTTTTTTATTAATTTTATTTCAAGAACATCTTTTTTATTAAATCCAATATTATAACCTGTATCTAACTTTAAAAGAACAATTCCCTTCTCTGACTCAGAGGTTTGCAAAAGAATTCCCTCATAAATTCTTTGTGTTAAATGAATTTCAACATAATCTCCAGATTTTGCGTGTGTGTTTTTCATTTTAAAATTTCTCTGAAATTTTCAATTTTAGTTTTTTCTGCCAACGTAATTTCTTTTTTTCTAAAAAAGAAACCCATTTTCATATTAAAACAAACTTTAAAATATATAAAAACTTTTGTAAAGCTATGACTAAAATAGGTTTAGAGATTCATGGTTATTTAAATACAAATCAAAAACTTTTTTGTAATTGTAAATCTGAGCACGGACTAAAACACTCAAAACCAAATATAAATATTTGCCCAATTTGCACAGGACAACCGGGAGCAAAACCCATGTTACCAAATAAATCTGCAATAAATAAATGCATAGAAATTGCCTTAATTCTTAATTGTAAAATTAATGAAAAATTAGTCTGGCAAAGAAAACATTATAGTTGGCCTGATTTACCTAAAGGATTTCAAAATACTATTTCTGGCCCCCATGCAACTCCAAATGGAACTAAAGGAAAATTTTTAGGAATTAATATAACAGAATGTCATTTAGAAGAAGACCCTGCACAATGGAACCCGAAGACAGGAGAGATTGACTACAATCGTTCTGGTTCTCCTTTAATAGAAATAGTTACTGAACCTGATTTTAAAAATTCTGAAGATGTAGTTAATTGGCTAAAACAGTTAATTGTAACTCTTAGTTATATAAAAGCCATTGATAAAAAAGCAGGAATCAAAGCTGATGTGAATGTTTCTATTTCTGGAGGCGAAAGAATTGAAATAAAAAACATCAATAGCTTAAAAAATATTAAAACTGCAATTGATTTTGAAATTGAACGACAAAAAAAAGATTTACCTAAAATACAAGAAACAAGAATGTTTGATGAATCAAAAGGGATAACAAAATTAATGCGAACTAAAGAACAAGCGCAAGATTATCGTTTTATTACAGAACCTGATTTGCCCACAATCAAAATTAATAAAAAAACAATTAATAAAATAAAATCTGCCTTGCCAGAAACACCTCACAAAAAATTAAAAAAAATTATTAAGAAGCACAAAATTGAAAAAAGGCATGCAGAAATATTAATAAAAAAATTAGACATTGTTGAATTTTTTGAAAAGATTATTGAAAAAACAAATCCTAAATTAGCAGTAAGATGGGTTACTGAAGAATTACTAAGAGTTTTAAATTACGTTAAAATGGAAATGGAAGAAGTTAACATTGACCCTTACAACTTTATTGAACTTTTAGATTTAATTGAAAGTGGTGCATTAACAGAACTTAAAGCAAAAGATATTTTGAACCAATTCATACCAAATTCATTTTCTCCTAAAACAAAATTGAAAAAACACTCAACAATTTCTGCAGAAAAAGATATAGTTGTTCTTATTAAAAAAGTTATAAAAGATAATTCAAAAGCAGTTGAAGATTTTCAAAAAGGAAAAAAAGAATCTTTAAATTTTCTAATTGGACAGGTTATGAAATTAAGTAATAAACGTGCTGATTTTAAGAAAGTAAAAGAAATTTTTGTTGAGGAATTAAAGTAAACGAACCCGGGAGGAATCGAACCTCCATCAACAGGGTATTCCGACGCCTGCTCTTTATTAATTAAGCAAGTTTATTTTCGCAAACCTCGTCACCGAAACCTGTTATTCTATCCATTAAACTACGGGTCCTTTAGCCAATTTTATTAAATTGGGTCCTAAAAAAACAAAACCAAATTTTTCAGGAGAGAACAACATTATTAAAAGTTCTCTTTAATTTAGAGGTAAGTTTTTATATTTTAATGTTTTGGTTTTAAAATGCAACTAAAAAAACATCACAAAATTATTATAGGAGGTTTTAGTACATTTCTTATTGGAATTCTTATTGCTAATAGTTTGTTTATTTATTTTTTATATGGACAGCTACAATTAAGCTACAATGTTTTAAGTGAAGATTTAAAAAATACGCAATTAGATACAAACAATAAATTTAATGAATTAACTAAAAACATTCTCCAAAATAGAGAAGAATTAATATCTCTTGGTTCCCAGTTAGGTTCTATTGACAAAGAATTTGATTTATTAAAAGCTTCAGCTGGAGAAGATTTTTCAGGAATTGTTGAGGAGAGTGTAAAATCAGTAGTTTCAATTATTACTGATGTTGGACAAGGAACAGGTTTTATCGTAACTGATGAAGGATATATTGTAACAAATGCACATGTTTTAGTTGGGGGAAACAAAGTTAATGCAATTACTTCAGACCAACAAATTATTTCTGCTGAACTCTTAGGTTATAATGGAAAATTAGATATTGCTTTATTAAAAATTTCTGGGAATTACAATTCTTTAACCTTAGCTAATTCAAATAATATAGCTATTGGAGAGAAAGTTATTGCTATTGGAAATCCTTATGGTTTACAATTTTCTGTTTCAGAAGGTATTGTCTCGGCAGTTCATCGTTCAGGAATTAGTGGTGAAAATGTATATATTCAAACTGATGCTGCATTAAATCAAGGAAATTCTGGAGGACCATTAATAAATAAAAATGGAGAAGTAATTGGGATTAATAATTTTAAGCTTAGTGAAGGAGAAAGTTTGGGTTTTGCTTTAGAATCTAATTATTTAAAAGATATTATCAATGAAATTTCTTTTGAGATTTTGAATCAAACTTTAATATAAAAAAACAAATTTTGAATTTATCAAACTATTAGCCACCCAAAATAAGAACAAAGGGGTCTTTGACACTTATGTCAAAATTGAAGTAGGAATTTATAAGTTTAAAATTTACTAAAAATATAAAATATTTTAAACTCTTTTTCTTTGAAGTATCTATGACAAAAAAATCTAAAGCAGGTTTAACAATAAAAAAAGAAGAAAATTTTAGTGAATGGTATCAAGAACTTATGATTAAAGCCAAACTTGCATGCTATACTAAAGTTTCTGGTTGCATTGTTTTTATGCCAAAATCATATTCTATTTGGGAAAAAATTGTTTCTGAAACTGATAAACTATTCAAAAAATCTGGAATACAAAATGTAAGTTTTCCTTTATTTATTCCTGAGAGTTTATTATCTAAAGAGCAAGAACATGTTAAAGGATTTACTCCTGAAGTTGCATGGGTTACTGAAGCGGGAAATAAAAAATTAAATGAAAGACTTGCTGTAAGACCAACTAGTGAATCAATTATTTATGATACTTTGCCTGATTGGATTAGAAGCCATAATGATATGCCCTTAAGATTAAATTTATGGAACAATGCTGTTAGATGGGAATTCAAGAACCCTGTTCCATTTTTTAGAACTAGAGAATTTTTGTGGAATGAAGGACATAGTGCTTTTGCAACAAGTAAAGAGGCTAAAGCTGAAGCAAATGATATTTTAGAAATTTATGATAAAATATGTTCTGAGTTTATGGCCCTTCCAAGTATTCGTGGTTTAAAAACAGATAAGGAAAAATTTGCTGGAGCAATTTATTCTGAAAAATTACATTATATGTTGCATAACGGAAGAGTAATTGAAGGCCCATGTTTTCATTATGATGGGCAAAATTTTTCCAGAGCTTATGGAATAAAATTTCTAAATAAAAATAATAATAAGGAATTTGTTTATCAAAATACTTGGGCAGTTTCAACTCGGATGCTTGGTACAATGTTTACACTACATTCAGACAACAAAGGGCTTGTAATTCCTCCAAAGTTAGCTAACGAAAAAATTGTAATAATTCCTATTTTATTTGACGATTCAAAAGAAAAAGTTTTGAAAAAAGCTAATGAAATAAAAAAATCTTTAAAAATTTTTAACCCTATTTTAGATTTTAGAGAAGATGTTAGTCCTGGAAGAAAATTTAATGAATGGGAACTTAAGGGAATTCCACTAAGAATTGAGGTTGGACCTAAAGATTTAGACAAAAAAAGTATTATAATTGTTAAAAGAAATACTGGAGAAAAAATTTCTATTAAAATTATAAATTTAAAAAAAGAAATTCCAAAATTACTATCCACAATACAAAAAGAGCTTTACGATAATGCAAATAAAATTTTAAATAAATCTCTAAAAAGTAGCGAGGATATTAAAGAAACAATTAAATTTGTTAAAGATAAAAAAATGGTTAGTGTTCCAATGTGTAACAGTGAAAAATGCGAGGACAATCTAAAAGAAAAAATGCCTGGGCTTAAAACTTTATTTATTGATTCAAAAAAGAAAAATGCCAAAGACAAAAAATGCATAATCTGTTCTAAAAAAGCCAACTACTGGGTTTACATAGGTAGAACTTACTAATCTTTTGCATACTTTTCAGTATATTAATTTTCTCTTTTTATTTTATTAATGACTAAGTATTAGTGAGCTAAGTTCGTTTTCCATATTCAGTGTTTTTTCCATCAAACAAGTTAACTCTTTTTCCAGTATTCTTTTTTCTTTTTCCATTTGTGTTTCCATTTTTTGGAATCTCAAAATAAAACAATTATCTTCGGGTTTAAATTTTAAAGAAATCTTTTCAATTCAATCCAAACCCAAAAGAGTAGTTGAATTAAATTGAATAGGGTTTAATTATAGCAGAGACTAAGCTAAAAGTAAAATTCACATTCCAGCAATTTAGTCTTACTAACATATTTGTTTTAGGATTTTATAGTTTTTAATGTTTTCTATAATTTCAAATTCTATTTTTCAACCATCCCAATAATTTTTTCTTTAAACTTTTCCAAATCATCTTTTTGAAACTGCCCTCCAATCGCCATTTCATGTCCTCCTCCTCTTGCATGCTCAAAATCTTTTATTATTTCTAAATAAATTTCTCTAACTTTTGGTCCTCTCCCTGAAATCTTTACTTCATTATCTTTTATTCTAATTATAAAAATAACTCTTTCTGGAAAAAGATACATCAACCTATTTGACAAGTCACTACTAATCGCAGTTTCTCCAGAATATTCAAATAAAAGTAATTTCTTATATTTCTTTGATTTTTCTTTTGCTTCTTGAATTAATTTTTTATATTTTTTTTCTATTTCATTAAATCTTTTGTGAAGCTGTTTATTTTTTGAATTTTCATCTAAAACATCATAAGGAGATTTTGATCTTATTAAATATTTTAACATTTGAACAACATTACTAATTCTATCTTTTAATCCAAAACTTAGCATTCTTGCCACTTTTCCAATCTCTGAGTTATGATATAATTCCCAAGGGTCTTCTGATTCTGTTATTAATTCTGGATATTGTTTTTTGAATTCTGCATAGTTGTTTGGAATAAATTTTTCTGAAATACATCCTGTTATAGAAATCCACAAGTCTTCTTTTCTTTGAGAAATCTGATAACAAAGTGCTGTTACAGGTTCATTTGTTTTTTCTTTATTTAATAATGGATTATAATAATTAACAAATTTTGGAATTTCAGAATTTATTGGATGATGGTCAATCCAGACAACAGGTAAATTGTATTTATGAGATTCATTTAAAAAATCTATTGATACCAAGGGTTTGTCTAATATAAAAATATAATCTGCATTTAATTCTTGAGCTTTTTTAAAATAATCAAAACTCAATTCAGGGAAACTTTTTATCGGCACACCTTTTCCTTTATTTGAATATTTTCTAAGTAAAATAAAACTACATAACCCATCTTCATCGTTGTCAAAAAAAAATACTGGATTTTGTGCTTTTTCTAAATGTTCTTTAATTTCTATAATTTGTTTTTGTGTTAACATATTTTGAATAGAAATAATCAGAATATAAAGGTTATTAATCTAAATTTTCTTTCCTGCAAGAATTTTATCTTTAAGATTTTCTAAATCTCTTAATAAATTATCAACAAAATCTTCATTCTTAAATATTTGATTTAAAGAATTTTTATCAACTCTAAAAATTTTATCAAGTGTTTCATAATTTTCTCTTAATATTTTAATGTCTTTTTCTAAAAGATTTGTTTTGCTCAAAAGTCTTATTCCTATTGAAGAAATTGGCTTATCATGTAATTCTTCAAATAAAACTCTTGATAAATTTGAAGTCTCTAACAAAAAATCAAAATTCATTTCGTCAAGCATTAAATCAACTTTATTAAATCTACATTCAAAATAATCTTTTAAAATCATTCCCCTATCTTTATTTAAATTTTTTGTGAGTTCTTTTAATCTCATACTTACAATAATCCCTTCTCTTCCAAGTTCAATTAAATATCTCTTAACTATTTCTGAAACTTTTTTTATAATGGCAATCTTCTGCAAAATATTACAAATATCACTTATTGTCACAAGATTATTTATTTCCAAAATATTAAGATGGGCAAGAGATTCATCAAATATCTCAACTTGTTTTTCAAGTATCTGTAAAGTCTCGGTTGCTTTTCTTAAAATTTCTGAACTTTCTTCTAACTCATGCCTTGTATTTTTACAGTATAAAGTTATTTTATTTTTTCTTTCAGATACTGCAATCACAATTGTATTTGCCTGTACTGCCGTCCTCTCACCAGATTTATGTCTTGTCCCAGTCTCTCTTGTAAGAATTTTTGTGTCTGGAAAAAGATAGGCATTTGCATAAAGAATTTTTTTAAGGTCTTTAGAAAGAATAATCGCCCCATCCATTTTAGCAAGTTCAACTAATTTTTGTGGACTAAATTTTGAATAAATTTTAAATCCTTTTTCAATAATTTCAAATAAACTTTCTGATTCAACAACTATTAAGGCCCCCATCTCTGCTCTAAGAATATCATCCAAAGCAAGCCTTATGGCAGTACCAGGAGAAAATAATTTTAATGCACTCACAAATTCTACTTCTTCTTGTGTTTTTTTTGAATTAATTTCAACCATAAAAATAAAAAGGGTGATTTTTATTTAAATTTTTAGGAGATTATACACCAATTTCTGATTTAAGTTTCTTATATCCAAAAAAATCTGTGGTATAATTATATGCGCCAGCATTTAGAAAAGTTATTGTATCCCCCACTTTTGGATTTTTCAATTTTACTTTGTACCTAAAAATATCGTCTCTTGTTGGAGAATTGCCTTTAATTAAATAATAATCTCCTTCTTCTTCATCTTTTAATTCTTGTTCAACTAACATTTTTGTTCCTGTTAAAATAGTATCTAATGCACAATTGTAAATTGTTGTGTTAAGAATTATATTTTTTTCATAAATTTGAATTATTTGTGTTTGAAGTTTAATGCAAGGACTTGCTAAAAATCTTCCAGGTTCTATATAAGATTTAATATTATAATTTTCCAAAAAATTTTTTGTTTCTTTTATTTTTTGAAAAATATAAGGAATAATTTTTAAAGTATAATTTTTATATTCGGTGGGCAATCCACCTCCAAAATTTATAAAGTCAATTCTTTTTAAATTTTCTTTTGTAATAGAATCTTCTAACTCTGTTTGAATCTCCCATTCACTTGTGTTTTGAGATTTTCTATGAATATGAATTCCTAAATTTTCTATTAATGGATTTTCAAATTCTTCTTTAATAATTTGGTTAACCTTTTTAGAGTCTATTCCATAGACAAAATATTTCCCTGTGCCAATACGATGTTCCTGAAACTTCATTCGTAAAGATAAATCAATTCTTTCATTAGAATTTTTAATTGTATTTAATATTTTTTGTAAATCAAGTTCATTATCAACAACAAATTTTTTTATTCCAATTATTAATAAATTTTTTAATTCTTCTTCTGATTCTGCTTGTGTAAAAAACCAAATCTTATTTTTATTTTTAATCATTTCAATTTCTTCTTTTGTATGAATAGAAAAATCAATCTCACTAATCTCTTGGAGAATATTTCCAACTTCATTATTTGTTTTATAACTATAAGATATTTTTAATCCCAAATTTTTTAATTTTTCAACTTGTTCTAGTAAATTTTTTTTTAAAAAAATAAATTTAGCTTCATCCATTTTAAATAAAATTTTCTTTTTTTAATTTGTCTAAAACTGAACACATTATTAATGGAAAAGTTATTGTGACATCTCCATTTACTGTTGCTGCTTCTCCATCGTCTTTTATTTTTCCCCAGCTTTTTGCCTCTTGTGTTGTTGCTCCAGACATACTTCCTGATTGGGGATGGGAGGTTGTTAAATATATGGCATAATCAAATCCTCCAGAAAGCAATGCAGCAAAAACTGCATAATGTTTTGAAATACTTCCTCCAAGTGAGATTAGTCCTTTTTTATCGTCAAAAGACAAATCTGTTGTTACTCTTTGCATATCTTGAATTGTATCAACTATAAAATCAGGATATTTTTGTTGAAACATAAATAACTGAAATCCAAAAGATGAATCTGCGATTCCAGGGCAATAAATAGGTATTTTGTTTTGAGCGGCTTGATAAAGAATTGAATTTTCATCTTTAATCATTAAACCAATTTCATACAATAACTCAGAGCTTGAAATTCTTTTCTTTTTTTCATAAATTTTTTTTATATATATTTGCATTAAATCTTCAAATTTCATGTAGCTCTCATTTTTTATAGCTAAATTTCCAACCCTATTTTCTCCTTTTTCATAAAGCTGCGTATCATCTGCGTAAAAACTTGAAAATAAAAATTCTTCTCCAATTGATTTCATAATATCTTCCTCAATACTTCCAGAAGTTGTAACAAGAATGTGTGGAATTTTTAATTGGCATAATTGAGAAAAAAATCCTCTTAATCCAGAGGTTACCATATTTGAAGTAAAAGTCAAAAAAATTTTTGTATTAGAACGTTTCATTTTTAGAATTACTTTTACTGCTTCATTTAATTCTGTTGATTGATATCCTAATGAACTAAATCTATCTACACATTCTTCAACAGTCATGCGCGGTTTCCATAAAAAATCTTTAACCTTTTTCATTTGAAAATTAAATTATTTAGTTAGAGTTATTACTAGAATTATAAAATTGGAATTGCCAAATTAGTTCTAAATGTTTCTAACATTAACTTTTCAAAAAGATTTTTATTTAAAAATACTTGTATTTTAAACATCCATTCTACTAACTAAATCTTTTTAAATAAAAATTTACTCAAATTAGCACAATGAATAAATGGTTAGAACTTTTAATTGGTTTGATATTTATAACAGGTCCAGTTTATGTTTGGGGAATGAACATCTGGGGTCTTGGAGATGCTGCATTAGCTTTCTTCAAGGGTGGACTAGTATGGTTCTTTGTTATGCTTGGCTTACTTTTTTTAATGCTTGGTATCAGTGATTTAAAAGATTAAAATAAAAAGAAGAAATAATTTTTTTTGAATTTTTATTATTTTGTTAGATAAATTAAGATTCCTTCTATAATTGCCGCAATAACTAAAAGAGGAATTACAATAAAAACAAAAATTTTAAAGGATTTTACTGATAATTCTTTTAAAGATTTTATTTTTTCTTTTTGTAAAATAAAAGTTCCTAATTTTAATCCAAGCCCAAGTGAAATAAAAACAGCAGGTAATTCAAAAATTCCATGAGGCAAAATTCTCCACAAAGATAAAATACTCTCTGTATTTACTACCATAACAGCAACATAGCCTAAAAGATAACCATTTGCAATTGTAGTTATAATTGGAAAAATACCAAAAAAAATTCCAAAAAAAATTCCAAAAAAAGAACTCTGCAAATTATTTGTAAATATAAAAGAAATTAATTCCATCTGAGACATATTTTTTGTTTTTTCCAATAATTCCTGAATGAATTTCATTATCATCTCTTGAATTTGGGGAGATGTGGGAATAAAAAAACCTATAAGTAAAGAAATAAAAAAAATAATAATTATTACAAAAATAAATTTTTGTATACTTTTGAGATACTCAAAAGATTCTTTATAATAATTCAAAATTCTTTTACGCAATGTTATATTTTTTTCCATCTTAATGAAACATTTTACTTAATTTTGCAGTTTTCCTAGGAAATTTTTTCTTTAAGTAAAGTCCATAAATTAAACCGACAATTAAACCTCCAAAGTGGGCACTATTTCCAATAGGTAAATCTACAAATAAACCAATAATAGATAAAGGAATAATTGCAATAATAGGAAGCAACCACATTGGCAATTCAACTGGCACGGCAAATTTTCTAAAATTTTCATTAAAAGAAAAAATTGCAAAAATCATAATTAAGATTAAAATATTAACAATAGCGCTAATTGCTGAAGCTAAGGCAATAGGTAAAAAAGGAACTGCAACAACTTCAATTACAATTAAAATTAATGGCCCTGTAATCAGATAAATTTTTGAGTTAGGAACTAAAACAGCTAAAACTCCAAGCAAGCCAAAAATTGCACCAGAAGCTCCAACAGCAGGAATATTACTTCCTCCAAAAATTATTGTCGCAAAAATATAAAAAATTCCCCCTATTAAACCCGCGATTAAATATACCCAAAAAAATCTTTTTTTACCAATTATTTTTTCTAAAAATCCTCCAACAAAAAATAAAGAAAACATATTTGCAAATAAATGGAAAAAACTCCCATGTATAAACATTGATGTCAAAAGAGACCATAAATTTTTTCCAGTTAAAATCACAGCAGGAGTTAAAGCAAATAAACTAATAATTTTATCCCCATATAACCCCACTCCTAAAATCATAAAAAAATAAAAAATAATATTTATTATAATTAACTGGACAGTTAAACTCATTCCAAAATCTAATCTTCTTTTTTTAGAAGAATCAATCCTATAAACTCTCATTTTTTCTTAGTAATCTTCTTTTTTAAATTCTTTTTAACTATTTTTTTATTGTTAGGTTTCTTTTTCACAATTTTTTTCTTTGTGTTTTTCTTAGAAGTTTTCTTAACAATTTTTTTATTTACTATTTTCTTTTTCACAATTTTTTTCTTTACACTCTTCTTAGAAATTTTCTTTGCTAATTCTTTAGCAATAGCTTTCTCTTTTTTTTCTT
>JBDLJZ010000014.1:0-17720 GCA_039714095.1 Nanobdellota archaeon
AAGAAAAAAGTCAGAGTTAAAATAATTTTAGGTTTCATAATTTCAGTAGATTTTAAGGTTATTACTTATTTTAAAATGCTTACCAACTTTCTAAATCACCATATTTTATATTATTTACCAGTTTAGCTGAATGGATGTTGGATAAATTAGAAAAAAATGAGGAATTTTTTGGATTTGAAGATATAATTTTTAATCCAATTTTAATAGATAACCTTGGAGAAATTATAAAAGAAATTTGTGAAAAAGATATAAGAGGAACATACAATATCGCAAGTCCTGAAAAATGTTCAAAATTAGAATTTGGGAGAAAAATAGCAAAAATATTTGATTTAAATAGAGATAAAATAAAACCTACCTCTTCAAAAGTTATGAATTTTTATGCTAAACGTCCTAAAAAAACTGATCTTAAAATAGAAAAGATACGGAAGATGGTTGATACAAAAATTTTGGATATTGAAGAAGGATTAAGAAAATTTAAAGAAAAAATTGGAGATTGAAAAATATATTAATTGTTTAAAAATTTTATAAAAAATTTTGATGTTGTTGAGGATTTTTAATTTCCCAAAGAATTCTATTAAATGTATCTGCACGACAAAACAAAGGGCATATATTAGTTATTTTTTGAAAAGCAGGTATTTCAAATCTATCCTTCCAAATATTTTTAAAAGATTTTTCTCTTAAATTTCCTAAAGAATATTTTTCTATACCTCTAGTATGACAACATGCATAAACATTTAGATCTGCTCCAATAACTGTAGCAAAATTAACTCCAAAACATTTTCCATAAGGTCTTTTATTTTCATCTTTAAAATGTTCATATTTATAAGTAGAATCAACAATTTTATGTGTATTTGTTTGATATTTCTTTTTTATCTCGGATAATTCATTTTCTATTTCTGTAAAATCTCCGTGAAATGGTCTAAATTGCGAATAATCAATATCTAGTTTTTTTCCTAATTTGGCAAAATTTTCCATTCCTTCAATTGTTGCTTTTCCTGTTAAATATGCTATTCCAATAGTACATTCTGAATTTTTTTCTTTTTTAAGTTGAGATATCTTTTGAGTATTTGCTACAGCTTTATTAAATAGATTTCCATCTAAACCCTGAATAAGTTTATATGTTTTTTCATTTCCAGCATTTAAACTAACTCTGCACCATGTACAATTTTCTAAAATAATTTCAGCAATTTCTTCATTTAATAATATACCATTTGTTATTATCCCAATATCCAGCCCTTTCGATTTAGCATATTTAATTGCATCAGGGGTGTGTTTATTCACTAAAGGTTCTCCTCCTCCTGTGAAAATGAGTCCCCTTAATCCAATTTCTGTTAATTGATCAATTATATCGTGTGATTCCTCTTTCGAAATACTTGCATTCGCATTTTTACGGCCTCCAATACATCCAGGACATTTGGCATTACATTTATTTGTCATATCAATTTCTGCTGTTACGAGTGTTTCTAATTCCCTATCACTCCAATTCTGGATTTTATCAATATGTTTAAAAATTTTGTTTTGGGCAAAAAATGATTCATTCATTATAATTAAGTTTAAAATTATATATTTATAAGTTTTTAGATTGAATTGTTCCATAGGACGTGTGATCAATAGAAATATCATTTCTGAACAAGTGTCTAGAAACAACAAAAATTTAAAAATAAAGATTTATTTAATAAATTTATGGATTTCGAAGAAGATATACAAAGATTATTTGAAGGAAAATCAATCTTAATTACAGGGGGGGCTGGAGCATTAGGAAAAGCATTAATCAAAAGAATTATCCCATTTTCTCCCAAAAGAATAATTCTTTTTAGTAGGGATGAGGAAAAGCAAGATGTTGTTAAAAAAATGTATGGGTTTGAAAAATGTGAGTATCTTATTGGAGATATTCGAGATTATCATGCAATCAGAAATGCCCTAAGAGGAGTAGATATTGTAATACATGCCGCTGCATTTAAGTATGTTGATATTGCAGAAGATCAAGTTATGGAATGTCTAAAAACAAATGTTTTAGGTTCAATAAATGTTATTAATGCTGTAAAAGATGAAAAAAATGTAGAGATTTGTCTTTCTGTTTCAACAGATAAGTCTTCTGCACCAATTAATGCATATGGTATGAGTAAATGTTTAATGGAGAAATTATTTTATGAGGCAGGCAAAACAAAAGGTGATTTAAAAACAAAATTTCTAACAGTTAGATATGGAAATGTGTTGATGACTACTGGTTCGATTGTTCCAAAATGGCAAGGAGCTTATGAAGAGAGAAAAGAAATTGGGGTGACTGATCCGGAAATGACTAGATTTTTCTTTACATTAAATGATTCGATAGATTTAATTTTTTATACTTTGATGAATGGGAATGATGGAGAAATAATTTCTACAAAAATGAATGCGGTTTATATAAAAGATTTAGCAGAGGTTATGAGTCGTGGAGAAGTTCCAGTAAAAGTTGTTGGTGTGCGACCAGGTGAAAAAAAAGATGAATGTTTAATTGCAGATTTTGAATGTAAAGATACTCTTGAAAAAGACGGCAAATTTATTATAAAACCGCATAGCGATGAAGGTAAAGGGCAAATGCCAGAAGTTCCATTTACTTCCAATATTGCTAGAATACTTAATCAAGAAGAAATTAAAGAATTATTAAGAAATGCTGGCGTTTTAATCTGATTCTTTTAATTTTTTTGAAAACTAATCATAAAAAAATTTACATAAGAATATGAAAAATTGTTTAAAAATAGCATGGGAAAAACTAAAGAAACAGCAATATTAGTAAATACGTGGAATGACAAAAAATTTCTTAAAGGATGTTTTGACAATCTACAAAGTCAAACTTACAAAGATTTTGAAATTATAATGATAGATAATAATTCTTCTGATGGGTCTGTAGAATATGTAAAGAAAAATTTTCCAAAAATAAAGATTTTTGCATTACAAGAGAATCTTGGATATACAGGGGGAAACAATAAAGGGATAGAATATTCGATCAATAATAATTTTAAGTATACATTTATTATGAATAATGATGCCGAATTGGAAAAAGATTGTTTGGAAAAATTAATTAATATAATGAAATCTAAAGATAAGATAGGTATTGTGGTCCCTGAGATATATGAATATGATGAACATAAAGATAAAATCTATCTTAGAGGAGGAATTATGAATTTAAAAATGGGTGCTCCAAAGGCAGTTACAATAAATAAAGAAAAAGATATTTATGATGTAGATACAGTTTCTGGGTGTGTTCTTTTAGTTAATAATGAAGTTTATAAAAAAACTTCTGCATTTTACACTGGATTTTTTATGTATTGGGATGATCCTGATTTTAGCCTTAGAGTAAAAAGAGCTGGATTTGAAAATAAATATTTTACAGGAACCCAAGTTTACCATCTAGGAAGTGGTTCAACAAAAAATACTAATTTTCCAAAAACATATTATTTAGTAAGAAATAGGTTTATCATGATTAAAATGCATGCTAAATTTTTAGATAGAATGATTTTTTATTTTTATTTCTTAATAAAATTTCCATATTTTATTTTATCCAAAAAGAATGACAGAGAAATTTATTTAAGCCTTTTGGGAATTTACCATTATCTTATAAAAAAAGAGGGAAAATTGTTAGAATAAATTTATTTGTTTATTATTTTTTTTACAGATATTACAAATATTGAATTCATTAATTTTTTTATTGATTATTATTTTGCGAGAATTTGCATAGTTTTTATTATTCCAAATTTTTATGAATGAATCTTTAGATACATCTCCAAAATCAAATTTTTTATGCCAAATGCCACAACAAGGACTTACGGAACCATCCCAATTTACAGAAGCACTAAGCCACATCCAGTTACATGGAGGATTAGATTCTTTAAATTTGCCTGTCTTTTTATTAAAATAACTATAAGTATCTTCTAAGGGTATCCATCTTTCAAGATCACCAAATGATTCTTCCTCTGTACGGAGAACATATTTGCCCATATTAGGTAACATTGGGATAAAACATATCTCATCAATTTTGTTCTTTTTTGCTAAACATCTTGCTTCTTCTAATTCATTCTCATTATGTTTATTTACTAAAAATCTCCAGGAAACTAATGGGGTTATTTTTCTTTCTTTATTCCTAAAATCAATTATTTCATTCATTCTTCCAAAAACTTTTTCAAAATCACTGCCTTTTTGGTACTTAGATACAGATTTTTTACTTGCACCATCAAGGGAAACTATAATCATATCAAGTCCTGAATTAACTAATTTTTCTTTTAGTTCCTTATCAAAAATCATTAAATTAGAACTGATAATTGTTTTTATATTAAATTTTTTTGCATATGAGATCATCTTAAATATATCTTTATTTAATAAAGGTTCTCCCCAGTTATATAAATAAATTTCATAAAGATAAGGCCCACACTCATCAATTATTTTTTTAAAAAGACTAAATTTCATAAGGCCTTTATCTCTGCCCGATTCTTTAAGCCCTACAGGACAAAGCTGACAGTTAAGATTACATATATTCCCTGGACAAATAATCATTGATAACGGATAAGTTTTTAATTTTAATGACTTAAAAATTTTCCAGTTAATAATTGTGTGTATTAGATTGTTAGTTCTTTTGAGATTGTTTTGTTTGGTTAATAATAACTTAATGAATTTTTTAAATGGCCTTATATGAATTGCTAGATTATTTTTTATCATATTAATAGGATAATTATTTTTTAATAACCCACCAGTCTGGACTATGGATATAAATTTCTAATTTCTTTTTATTAGCAAATTCTAGAAAGGCTTTAAGCGGACCCTTAAATGCTTCTTTATTTGCATTATCAACATCATGTCCAGATAACACTCCTCCAATTTTTAATTTTTTATAATAAATTTCCATATCTTTCTTAACAAATTCATAATCATGATTCCCATCAATATAAACAAAATCTAAATCGTTTGGGAGGCACCTTGCAGCATCCACAGAATTCATCTTAATGAATTTTATTTTGTCTTTATATTTAAATAATTTTTTATGAGATATTTTTTCTGTCTTAGAAAGTATTGATGTGCTATATTCTTTATATCCAGTCATTGAATAAGGATCTACAAGATATAGTTTTTTTATTGGGATAGTTTTTAACATACTTTCAGCATTATTCCCTAAAAAAACTCCGATTTCCACTCCTATAAGCTTCTTTTTCTTTTTATTATTAAGAAGTACAAACATAGTTGAAGGACGAGGGAAAAATGCATTGCTAAAATCTCTTTGAGATTTTTTATAAATCCAATTAACTTTTAAATTAAATAAAATCAAAAAGTCTGAAATTATCTTTTTTATCATTATCTCGAAAATCTGGAAATGTTTTTAAATATTATTATATCAAAAGACCCTAATTTTTTATCTTCTAAAAATCTTTTTTAATATCATTAAATCATTTTTATCAAAGGATTTGGTGAAAACAATTAATCCAAAATAAATTACAACAAATAATATTCCTGAAACAATTAACCAAATAAAATCCATCTCAACAAATTTACTAATCCAGAATAAAATGTTTGCTGGAATCAAAGAAATTAAAAATATTGTTAACATTTTTCTCCTAAATGGTAAGATTTTATTAAAATAATAATTTTCAAAAATAATCAACACAGACAAAATCGTTAAAGAGATTAATGTCGCAAAAGCCGCCCCATTTATCCCGTATCTCGGGATCAGAATCCAATTAAGTGCAAAATTTATTATGAAAATAAAAATTATATTTATTAAAATTATTTTTGATTTTCCCCTTGATAAAAGTAAATTCCCCGAGACAGCACTTATTGAAGAAATAAACTGGCCCAAAACTAATATTCTTAAGGCATTTGTTGCCAAAAGGTAATCTGCTCCAAAAAAGAAATTAATGAATATTCCAGGAAATAAAAATATTAAAATTGTTAAAGGTAGATTTAGAATAAATATCCATTTAGTTATTTGTTTAGATAATTCCCTTACCACTATAAAATTTTTTGAAGACAATTCTCTTGTGACTAATGGGAAAAACATTTGCATAAAAATTTCTGAAGCAAATGTTAAGAGAACTACAATAGGGATTGCTGCGTTATAAATTCCTATCCAATAAACATCCTTGAAAAAACCTATTAAGAAAGTATCCAACCAAAACATAAATGTTCCAATAATAGTTAATAAAACTAATGGCCAAGAATATGAAAATAATCTCTTTCTTAAATTCTTTTTATCATTTTTTGATAATTCTGATTTTAAAAAAACATAAGGTAATTTAAATTTACAATAAAGATAGGCAAAAATTAATCCAATAAATATACCTAAAAAATAAGAAAATGTTATAGATGCGGATGAAGAAATTTCTAAATAAATAAATAAAACTACGAAAATTAGTTTGAAAAAATTCTGTAAAATATTTACTCCAAAAGAATTTGCTTTTATTCTTTCATGTGATCTTATTGCTCCAAAATAAATACTTGCTAAAGTTTGAATAGGAATTAGAAGTGCGAATATTTTCAAATAAAATATTAAATCCAAATTATGAAATATTTTATTTGAAATGAACTCTGAAGTAAAGTATAATATAACTGCAGAAAAAACTGAAGAAACTAATAAAACATTCCTTGAAAATTTTATTATATATTTTATTTTTTCTTTTTCTTTATTTGCCCTATATTTAGGTACAAATCTTACAATTCCTTCAGAAAAACCTAAAGAAGCAAAGGCGATAAAAAGCCCCACAACCATTAATGCCAATGAAAATAACCCATAAATTTCTGGACCATAATACCTTGCGATAATTATTCTATAAAAATACATAAAAATTTTTGATAAAAATATTGTTGCGAAAACAAAAATTGAAGATTTTGCTACAATGCTTAAATTTTTTTCAATTATTTTATCATCATCTTCCATCTCTTCCAAAAGTATAAATATTTTTTAAATCCACCTAAAATAAACCTATCTTGTAAGTAAACGGTATATATTCTTACTTAACCCACTTTTTTTAACAAAATCAGAACATTTCGGAAGACTGTCTTGTGTTCCTGCATCACTCCAAAATCCATCTATAATATGATAACCTAATCTTTCTTCTTGTAAATATAATTTATTAACATCTGTTATTTCTAATTCCCCTCTTGGCGAGGGTTTTAATTTTTTTATTTTATCAAAAATTGTTAGGTCATAAAAATAAAGACCTGTTACTGCTAAATTTGATTTGGGATTGTTTGGTTTTTCTTCTATTGAGACTATTTTATCTTCTTTAATTTCTGCCACTCCAAATCTTTCAGGATCATTGACTCTCTTTAAGAATAACATTGCCCCCATATTGGAATTTTCAAATTGTTTTGCGGCTTCATAAAAATCTTCTTCAAAAATATTATCCCCTAAAATTACTGCAATTTTTTCATTTTTTACAAAGGGTTCAACAATAGAAAGTGCTTGTGCTATTCCTCCTGCTTTAGGTTGATAATGATAAGAAAAATTTATGTTTGAATTTAAAATTGAAAGGCATTTTGCAATATCTTGAAAATGTTCCCCTCCTGTTACAATACTTATTGAATTTGTTCTTATTTTATTTAAAGTATTTAATGGGAATTCTATCATTGGAACTTCACCTATTGGAAGAAGATGTTTATTTGTAACTTGTGTTAAAGGCCAAAGTCTTGATCCTGTTCCTCCTGCTAGAATTATTCCCTTCATTTTAATCTTTCTTTATAATTTTCTAAACACTCTTTTATTGCTTCGTTTATTTCTGGAAGGATTACACCTTCTGATTTGAGCTTATCGGTATTTAAATGACAATTAGATCTTTTTGCCACAATAACTTTATCCAAATCATCTAAAGAAAATGATTCAAATTGATGAGTTGGATCAATAATTTCTTTGTAAAGATTCATTACTTCTACAGCAGATATAGTTTTAGGATTTACAAAATTATAAATTCCTGTTGCTTTTTTTGAAATTAATTTTTGTAAACCCTCTAAAAAATGTGGAATTGTTGTCATTGAATTTTGTGTTTCTATTAATTTTTTATAAAGTTTAATTTTATCTATAAAATTTCTTGAACTAGATCTATCATCAAGAGGCATCCGTATTCTTAATTGCAAACAAGGATATTCTGAAAGAATTTTTTCTGAAAGAATTTTAGTTCTTGAATACAATGATCCTTCAAAATTTGGATTATCTATTTCATTAAATCCTTCTCCATTATTATCTCCAGAATAAATACACCCGCTACCTATATGAACAAAATAAATATTTTGATTAAAACAAGAAGAAGCTAAGATTGAAGGTACAAGAATATTGGAAAAAATTGTTTCTTCTTTATGGCTTTCACACCAATCTACATTTGGTCTTCCTGTTTTTCCAATTGCATTAATTACAACGGTTGGATTTTTTTCTTTTAAATAATTCTCTAAAGATTCTTTATCTAAAATTCTAAAATCTGAAAGTTCATAACCCAATTCTTCTGCAATTCTTTTTCCCAAAAACCCTTTTCCAAAAACTAATCCTTTTTCACTCATTTTAATATTTTCCACCAATCTTCATTATTTTTATACCACTCAATTGTTGCTTTTAAGCCTTGCTCAAAATTATATTCTGGACTCCAACCTAATTCTTTTTGAATTTTATCAAAATCTATTGCATATCTAAAATCATGTCCTTTTCTGTCTTCTACATACTCAATCATTTCTTCTCCCAATCCAAATTCATCTAAGATTATTTTGGTTATTTCCATATTTGTTTTTTCCTCATTTCCTCCTAAACAATAAGTTTCACCAATTTTTCCTTTATGTAATATTAAATCAATGCCTTTGTTATGGTCTTCTACATGTATCCAATCTCTTACATTTAAACCATTTCCATAAATAGGAACTTTTTTACCTTCAATTAAATTGGTTATGAATAAGGGTATTAATTTTTCAGGAAATTGGTAAGGACCATAGTTATTTGAGCAATTTGAGATAGTTATTGGTAAAGCAAACGTGTCAAAATAAGCCCTAACTAAGTGATCCGAGGCTGCTTTAGATGCAGAATAAGGTGAATGTGGATCATAAGGAGTTGTTTCGGAAAATTTCCCTGTTTTTCCCAATGTTCCAAAAACTTCATCTGTGCTTATATGGTGGAATCTTTTTTTCCCGTTTCTTAATGCAGCATCCAACAAAATTTGTGTTCCTAAAACATTCGTTTTTACAAACTCTCCGGCATTTACAATGCTTTTATCTACATGACTTTCTGCTGCAAAATGAATAATAGCATCAACTTTTTTTACTAATGAATCAACTAATTCTTTGTCACAAATATCTCCTTGTACAAATTCGTAATTCTGATTATTTTCAACTGATTTTAAATTTTCTTTATTGCCAGCGTAAGTTAATTTATCCAGATTTATAATTGAATAATCAGTATATTTTTTCATCATATACAAGATAAAATTACTCCCAATAAATCCACATCCACCTGTAACTAATATTTTCATTTTTTCCATATTTTCAAAAAGGATAAATATTTTTTAAATCCACCTAATCAACAATTCTATATTTATCAAAATATTTTTTTGTTTTTTGCCATTGCTCTTTTGGCTTATTTTTTTCTATATGTTCAACTGTTTTTTTTGCCATATCCCAACACTGGTCCATATTATTGTAATTGAACAAACCAGGCCTTCCAATTGTATAAAATCCCTTAATATTTTCTAAATAATTAATTACAGGAAAAAGATTTTTTTTAAATCCTTTTTTGTAAATAGGGTAAGTTCTTTCTGTTGATTTTACAAAATGATAATCTATATCTTCTTTTTTTAATATTTTAATTTTTTCTAATTGAGAAATTATTTTTTGTATATTTTCTTTACTTGCATCTTTTGTTGTTTCAACCATTAAAATTGTTTTATCTTTTGGTCCTAATTCATGAGAAAATGCTTTTTGTTCACTTATTCTATGAAATAAAAATTTAGCTTCTGGGAAAAACCTCCAGCAATCTTTCAAAATTTTTGGTTTATTTATTACAAAATAAATTATGTTTATTCCTTGGTAAACTAAATTTTCTGCAGATTGTATTAATTCTTTTGTTTTTTCTTTATCATTAATTATTTTTATTACTGTATCTAAATAAGCAGTTGAAATAAAATAATCTGGTTTTATTTTTCTGTTTTTTATTTTTAAATATTCTATTTTTTTGTCTTTTATTTTTATTTCTGAAATTTCAGTATTTAACAAGATTTTTCCTTTATTTTGTTTTATTTTTTCTACTAATGAATCTAATAATTGTTTGATTCCTTTTGGAGGATAATAAAAATATTCTGCACTAATGTTTTTTGTATCTTTGAATAAAATTCCTTTTATTAATTCAAAAATGCCAGAAATCGAGACTCTTCTTATTGCAAGTTCTTTATCTAAATCTTGAGGATTTGTAGTCCAAACTTTTTTTGCATAATCTTTAAAAGATAATTCATACATTGTTTTTCCAAATCTATTTATCAAATAATTTTCATAAGAATTATCTGGAAGTTTCTTTAAAGATTTAGAAAAAATATCTACTCCTGCATTAAATGCTGTAAAGGGAATTTTTGAAGCAATTTGTGAAATTTGTAATGGAAAATCAAAAGAATTATTTTTAAGATAAATACTATTTTTTTTCTTTATTTTTAATAATGGAACAACTTGTTTTATTTCATCCATAATTCCAGGGAGTTCTGTATAAAGTTTATGGGGTCCATAATCTAATATAAATTCTTTGTGTTTAAATCCTCGTGCAGTTCCCCCGATAAAACTTTCTTTTTCGATTAAAACTACTTCAAAATTTTTATTTTGAGAAAGATAATATGCACTAACAAGCCCTGTAATTCCTGCCCCCAAAATAATTACTTTTTTCTTTTGCATCTAAAAAAAGAATAAAATTAGTGTTTAAAAAAATGTGTTTGATAGAGTATAATTAACAAATAGGAAAGCCCTTCACCCAAGGAGTTAATTCAGATATATACCCGTTTATTCCGTGTGCCCAAATTGAGTGCCAAGAACTATATTGGTCATTTCTTTGAATGTAATCTCCATTTAACCCACTTTTAATTTCATTTTTCATTGATTCTATTAATCTTTCTGTTAAAGGTCTTTTAGAATTTTTATCAACTAAATATTCTGTATATGCTCCGTGTTCCACGTCGCTTTTGCATCTTGCATCATCATTTGCCACGATTAAAACCTGTCCTTCCAATCTCAATATATTCTCATTATCTTTTTTTAGGGGAGGTTTTTTATCAACCTTCCTTGCCAAATAAATTTCCAATTTGGAATCAATTGTTACACCCCCATTAAATTCTGTTCCTAAAATTAAACCTTCTTCAAAATAATTTTTTATTTCTTCTTCTCTAAATGCGCCACACACTAGAGCGTGATTCAAAAATCCAGAACCTCCCTTTTTTTGTATTTCCTTTAAAGTCTCTCGTACATATCTTCCTCCAGAAATATTATTTTTGTGATTAAGATTTAAAGCCAAAATATGCTGTCTTGGGTTTTTCAAGATAATTTCCTGTGGCCGAATAATATAAAATTCTTTTTCATCTCCTTTTTTGTCTTCATAAATTATTTTTGTTTCTATTTCTGAAGATTCAACTTCGTAATTCTTTTTTGGGTCTGCGGTTTTTATTAATTTTTTATATCTCTCTTCTTGAAAAATCTCTTCTCCATCTAAATGTGCCATAATATCTAACACTCCTTGAAAATCTCTTCCATATTTAATACAGGTTTTGAAAAAGAAATCTAAATTAAATGGTGCTCGTAATTTTTCATGCCAATTTCTATAATCTGTCCACAAACCGTGTGAATGCAAACTTCCTTTTTTTATTATTTGTTGCGAATTTGGTTTTTTCATTTTAACCAAAAGTAGTTATTGCCATTTTAATATCATCAAAAATTTCTCCTTTTTTTATGCTTCTAAATAATCTATTCGCTATATATGTTGGTCTAAAATAAAATTTCTTGTGAAACTTATCATAATATTTTTCTAAGATTTTCCAACTTAAATTTGGATGGTCGTAAACTTTTGAAGCTGTGTGAAAATTATATCTACTCCAATCTTTAGTTTTTATTATTCCTCTTTTTTCAAAATCTTCAAATAAGGGTGTTGAGGGTAATGGTAAAAGTATTGTTGCTTTTGCGTAATCTAATCCTAACTTGCAAGCAAAGTCTATTGTTTGTTCCATTGTTTGAATTGTATCTTCTGGCAAACCCATCATAAAAAACCCTGAGACTTCCATCCCCGCCTCCTTAGCCCATTTTACAGTATTTATTGCTTGTTGAGTTGTAGTTCCTTTTTTTATTGATTTTAATATATAATCATTTCCTGATTCAAAGCCAAGTGCAACCTTATAACAACCTGCTTTTATACATTTTCTAAAAAATTCTCTATCCACACAATTTACTCTAATTCCACATTCTAATTGCCAAGTGAATTTTAATCTTCGTCTAATTATTTCATCACAAACAGCTTTTGCACGATCTAAATCTGTTGCAAACATGTCATCCCACACGTGAATCTCTTTGAATCCTGAATTAATTAATAGTTCAAATTCATCTACAACTCTTTTAACAGATTTTGCCCTAAATTTTCTTCCAAAGACAGCTTTATTACAATAAGTACATCCATAAACACACCCTCTTGAGGTCATTATTGTTCCTACAGGCGATTCTCTTGCTATTGCTTTTGGATTCATATAGATTTTAGGATTTACTAAATGCCATGCGGGCATGGGCAAATCATCTAAATTTTGAATTAGTTCTCTGGAGAGGTTCTTCTTAATTTCTGATTTTTTTGTTTTATAATAAATTCCTTTAATATTTTTCAAGGGTTTTCCTTTTACTATTTCTTGTAATGTTATATCTCCTTCATTTCTCACAACAATATTAATTGATTCTTCTTGGATTACTTCTTCAGGATAAATTGTGGGATGAACCCCTCCTGCGATAATTACTGCTGAAGGGAATTTTTCTTTTACGAATTTTGCTACTTTTTTTGCTTCTTGAAATAATAAAGTTGTGAAAGTTAATCCTACAAAATCTGGTTTGTATTCGTTTAAAATTTTTTCTATTTTCCTAAATGGCTTTTCTGAAACTTGTAAATCAAGTATTTTGCAGTCTGCCCCAATTTCTAAAACAGAGCCTGCAATTTCAGCTAAAGAAACTAAAGGCCTAGGAGCAATAATTCCTTTTAATGCAGATTCTCCATAAACCCTTATTGTTGAAGGCATATTCATTAAGAGTACTTTTTTCATAAAATTAAAGCAAATTTTGTTTATTTAAAGATTTGTAGGATTTAGTAATTCTTTTCTTTTTACTCGTAAAATTGTTAAAACTTTTTAAATGAAAATGCTAAATAAGATATATGAAACTTTCTATTATTGTTCCTGCGTATAATGAAATAGATACAATAAATAAAATCTTAAAAAAAATAAAAGAAATTAATCTCTCTAAGGAAATTATTATTATAGATGATGGTTCAACTGATGGAACAAGAGAATATTTAGAAAAATTAAAAGATTCAGAAATTAAAGTTATTTTTCACAGAAAAAATATGGGAAAAAGTTCTGCTGTTAGAACAGGAATAAAAAATGCAAGTGGAAAAATAACAATAATTCAAGATGCAGATTTAGAATATGATCCAAAAGATTATTATGAATTAATTAAACCAATAGAACAGGGGAAATGTAAAGTTGTTTATGGAACACGATATAAAATAGTTAATAAAATGTTTAATTTATCTTATCCATTTTTTCTTGCTAATCGTATTTTAACTTTAATGGCAAATTTTTTATATAATGCTAATATTACTGATGAACCAACTTGCTACAAGGTTTTTGATACAAAAGTATTAAAATCTTTAAATCTTAAATCAAAAAGATTTGAATTTTGCCCAGAAGTGACAGCTAAAGTAAGGAAAAAAGGGTATGAAATTTATGAGGTTCCAATAAAATATTATCCTCGTTCAATAGAAGAAGGTAAAAAAATAAATTGGAAAGATGGCATTGAAGCTGTTTGGACTTTGATTAAATACAGGTTTGTTAATTAAATGGATAATTTGAAAATTATTAAAGGGATTGTTAATTCTAAACTATTTGGGAAACCTTTTACTTCAAAATTTTATGTGACAAGAAAGTGTAATTTAAGATGTGGTATGTGTAGTGTTTGGAAATATGCTGAATCTAAAGAAATGAATTTAAAAGAAATTAAGCTTGCTGCAGAAAAAATGAAAAAACTTGGAGTTAATTATATTATAATTACAGGAGGGGAACCATTATTAAGAAAAGATATTGTTGAAATTGTGAATATTTTTTCAAATTTGGGAATGTCAACACGCCTTCAAACAAATGGTTTGCTATTAACAAAAGAAAAATTAAATGAATTAATAAAAGCAGGGTTAAATGATATTACAATTTCTATAGATACTCTTAATAATAAAAAGCAGGATGAAATCTGCGGTGTTAAATCTTTGAACATGTCTGATAAATCTTTGGAGACATTAAAACTTGTTTCTGAAAAAATGCCAAATAGTATGACTATTGCGAACATTGTATTTAGTCATAAAAATATAGATGAAATAATAAAATTAATCAAAATTTTAGATAGTTTAAATGTTTGGCCAACATTTTGTCCTGTGAGTTTAGCTGAAGAATCTAATAATCAATTGTTTAAGGCAAAAGCAGATTGTTTTAATTTTACTAGAAAAGATTTAGACAAAATGGAAAAAATATTTAAAGAAATCTTTTATTTGAAAAAACAAGGATATAAAATTTCTCTTTCTTCAAAATATCTTAAACAATCTTTAGATTATATAAAGACTGGAAATAGAAAATGGATATGTAATGCAGGAGAATTATATTTTGTAATATTTCCTAAAGGCCAATTTTCACTTTGTGATGATGTGGAAACAAAATATAATATTTTAGACAAAAATTTTATAGAAAAATATAAGAGTAAAAAGTTTAAGAATTTTATGAAGCATTCTCAAAATAAATGTAATGGATGTATTTATGGAATTTTTAGAGAAACTAGTGAATTAATTAATTCACCCCTAGTTATTTTTGATAGATTTTTAACAATTGTAAGAGTTAAGAAAAGGGAATTTTTAAAAAATAAATAGATTATTCAAAATCAAATGAAAAAAATAACTTTAGTAACTGGTGCCTCTTCAGGTCTTGGAAAAGATATTGCTAGGAGATTATGTAAAAATGGGCATATTGTTTATGTTACTGCCAGAAGAAAAAACGAATTGATAAACTTACAAAAAAAATGTTCAAATTATAATGGTGAAATTAAAATTATTTCTGGAGATTTATCTAATAAAAATTTTAGGGAAAATGCTGTTTCGCAAATATTAAAGGAGGAGGGAAAAATTGATTATTTGATTAATAATGCAGGATTTGGAAAAGTTATTTCTTTTGAAAAACAATCTGTAGATGAAATTCAAAAAATGTTTGATTTAAATGTTGTAGCTTATTTACATTTGACAAATCTTGTTTTAAAAAATATGTTAAAACGAAATAAAGGAAAAATTATTCACATTGGTTCTGTTGCGACTTTTGTTCCAAGACCTTATTACACAATTTATAATTCTACAAAATCTGCAATTTATACTTTTAATCGTTCTTTAAAATTTGAATTAAAAAAAACAAATGTTAGTTCAAGTATGGTTTTAGTTCCGAAAATAAAAACAGATTTTGCTCAAACAGCTTTTGAAAACTATAATGTAGAAAAAGCAAAAAAATATATTAGTGATTTTAATAAATCTGCAGAAGATTCAGAAATTATTGCTAAAAAAATAATTAAAAAATTAAATTCAAATAAAGAGATTATAATTCCTAATTTTAGGGCTTTTATTTGTTACTTGTCAAGATATTTCCCAGAGATTGTTGATTTTATTTTGGAGAAATTTTTTATTAAGAAAAATAAAAACTAATCTTTTTTTAAAATTTCTGGACATAATTCTTTTACTAAAAGAAGGGGTGTTAAAAGTGCTATTACAACATATAACCATAGTATTATATATCCAAAATTATGTAGAAAATTTTTCCAAAAAGTATCAAGTTCATAACTATCATATCTATCTCCTTTCCACATTACAGGATAATAAAACCATTCATGAGTACTATCTATTAATTGATAAATTTGTGGATTCAAATTTAGTGTGGTTTTGTAAATATTAAAAAAATATTTAGATTTATATCCTTCATCATCCATTCCTCCTGAAGGAATTGTCAAAACTTTTTGTGAATTATTTTTAAAAAAATCTACCATCTGCTCAACAGAGGAATTAAACTCTGGTTGATTTGCAATTGAACCCCATCCACAATCGTCATAGATGCATTCTATAAAATATACTTCTACAGGTATATTTGTTACCTCCTTTATTTGTTGTGTTTGTTCATAAATTCTTGAAAATAAAGAAGATTCAACATAATGTTTATCATGAAACATAAAAGCAATTCTACCACGATAGATTCGCGCATCTACAATTACAATATCATTTTCTTTAATATTATCTACTGCAAAAGTTCTTGCCTTAAAAATTGCGCTTTTGCTTGTTAAATAAGGTAACATTAAATAAATATTTAAAATTAAAATTAAAATTAAAATTCCAGTAATTAATTTTTTTGGTTCAATAATTTTAATTTTATTTGAAAATGTTATTATAAATAAACTTGCAGATAAACAAAGAGGAATCATAAATATAGAAAAATGTGTTTGAAGTGGTTGAGTTCCTACAAGAAATACAAAAGGTATTACATTTAACAAAATAAAAAATTTAACAAATTTCTTTTTAGAGGTAAATATAAAAAATAATCCTAAAATTCCTAAAACTGAAATCAATGGGTCTAATATCCAAAAACTTTTTATCATCCCTGGGGCAAAACCAATAAATTTTGAGAAGGTAAATGTTCCACCTGAGCCTCCTTGTAATCCTGCATAAAGCTCTGGATTTAGATTTAAGAATCTTTCAAAAAGAATATCTGAGAGTCCTTTTTCTCTATAAAGAAGATAGTTATAAATTAAAATAGGTGCCATAGAGATTATCATAATAATTGAACCTAAAATTAGTGGTTTTTTATTTTTTCTAAAAATTTCATTTCTTTTTTGAATATTTTTTTCTTTGAATAACATATAAAAAAAATAAAATGCAAATCCAGGGATAAATAAAATAGTTATTGGTTTTATTAACATTGCAACAGCCAATAAAATAAAAACTGGGAGAGTAAATCTTTGTTTTTCTTCTATTCCTTTAATAAAATAAAAAAATGCAAATAAAATAAAAAAAATCATTGCTTCGTCCATTTCTATTAAAGCATATCTTATATGAAACCAAGAGATTGCTAATAAAAATGCTGCAATTAATGCTATTTTTTCATTAAATAATTTTTTTGAAATTAAATATAATAAAGGTATTGTTAATAAACCAAAAAAGAAAGATAAAAATCTTGCTCCAAAAGAGTTTACTCCAAATAATTTGTATGCTAAATCAGTTAAATAAAACCAAAGAGGGCATTGATTCTGTAAATTAATAACTCCTGAATTTGAGATTCCAATAGCATGAACTCCATGAACCATTTCATCTGCAACTTGAGGAGTAATATTATTTGTTGCTAAAAATCTCAAAACAAAACCTAAAATTATAATTAAAACTAACCATTTTCTTGAATCATTTGAAAGAAAAAAATTTAAAATTTTATCAAGAGATTTAT
>JBDLJZ010000015.1:0-17306 GCA_039714095.1 Nanobdellota archaeon
AAGTTTTAGAAGACATGGCAAAACATCTATAATTCTTCTTGACGAAATCAAGACTAAATGTTGCGAAGCAACTAAGCGCGTCTCTCCTATTGGGTGGGATGAAAAATATTATTTCCTATTTCTTTGTTTTAGCTCTAACTTGTAGGCATTCTCAAAAATTGAAACTAACATTGCGATTAAACAACCCGAAGGGCACGAGGTGAAGAAATTTTTCCCTCGACGAAGTCAGAGCTGGAAAAATTGCGGAACACTCGAGAGTTTTTTCTGTAAGAAAAAATTTGGGAAAAACCTGCAAGGTTTTTCTCTTTAACCGCTGTTCATTTTCCCGAGGCGAAGCCGAGAGCCTGCAAGGCGTGGCAAGAAATTCTGAAAGAATTTCGCAGAGTTTCCAATCTCCGAAAATTCTTTGATATCGTAGTTGCTGAAAATTGCCTTTAAAATTGTCATTGGGGGTGGAAAGAGCGCGCTTTTTTGCCTTCTTTTTTTTTAAAAAGAAAGTTGTTCTCTAAAATTTGAGTGACCAAAGAACTTTTAAACTTTGGAATAGTTGTAATATTAATAACTGTCCCGTATGGCTCGCCATATTGGGACTACTTTTTATTTAATGCTTTTCTAAGATTAATTGAACCGTCGCAACAATTTCTTAACTGATAAGATGAGCTTTTTGGGAAGAAAGCATTAATCACTTTTTTACCATTCTTTCTAACGAGATTTATAGCAGGAATAAAATCAGCATCACCAGAAACAATTATTGTAACATCATATAAATTTTCATAAGAACCTCTGATTAAATCTGTTGCTAAATAAACATCATCTCCTTTTATTGCGAAATCAACTTTACCACCTTCTAAAATCATTTTTCTTAAATTACAAAGAACAACATTGAAGTTTGGAATTTTCTTTATTTTGTCTAAAAACTTTTTATGTTTCCGATATCCATTTTCATCAATTGATTTATCTAATAATGCAGTATAATAAAAAATATCTACAATTTCTCTTCTAGTCTCTACCTTTTTTATTATTTCTTCAAATTTTATTTTTATATTGTATCTTTTTAGATTATGATAAAGATTACTTCCATCAATAAAAATAGCGACTCTTTGTTTTTCCATAGAATTAGATAGAGTTGAGAGTTTTAAGTCTTGTCATTCGATAGGTGGGACGACAAATGTATTGGCGAGATAAACTCGCTTTTTGTTTCTTTTTTCTAAAAAGAAAATAAGTAATCCAAAAATTGAATATAACATCGCGATTAAGAGAAGTAAATCCGAAGGATTTATTTTCCCGAAGGGCGTAGCGAAGTGCAACGTAGCGGAGAAAATTTGGGAAAATTACGAGCCGAGCAATTTTCCTTTTATCCCTTGTTATACGAGGGTGAGGAGCGATAGCGACGAAAGCGCAGCGTCCCCTTGAGTTGAAAGTCAGCCCGTTACTTCTGTAATAATAAATCACTATAAGAAACTGAAATCAAATCTTCTTGAGAAATCTTAAATAAATCAAGGAAAAATTGACATTGTTCAAGCAATTTATCTTTTCCAATTGTACCATCATTATCAATAGCTTCAATTTCAACAAAAGTCCCTAAATCTTCAACTATATCAATATGAAATTTCACATTATCAATAAAATAAATTTCTCTCTGTTTATCAACCACGACTAAAACACCAAGAGCTTTGGTTAAAATTTCTTTCAATGAAGTTTTAGGGTCTGATTTAAACAAAGTAACATCAGATTGCTTAGGACCTTCTTTGTTTTCTCTTTGATAATGAATCAGATGATTTTCAATTTTTCCTTCTCTTAATTTTAATCTACCATTATTGACTTTAAAGTATGTATCAATCTGGTGGTCAACACCTTTAAAGTCAGCATTCTTGGATTTTAAGATTTCTCTTATCTCATCTTGATTATTAGATTTAGCTTTGATTTCAATATTTACATGTGCCATAGTAATTTGATTTCAGTTAGATATTAAAAACATTTCGATAGGGCTGACTTTCAATTTCGTATAACATCGGGATTTAGAGACTTTCAATTTATTGAAAGCACGAGCGGAATGGAGACGAAGTCGGAATGACCTCGTGAGTTTTTTACGGAGTAAAAAATTTGGGAAAATTCAGCAGGAATTTTCCTTTAAATCCTTGTTATCTGTCCTGAGCCGTAGGCGAAAGTCTGCAAGACGTGGCGAAATTTCTGAAAGAAATTTTGAGTTCGAGACGCCGATTTCTTGTCTTCGGAAATAATATTTTTTTTGGAGATTATGTATTAGAGAGACGCGTGTTTTTTGCCTTCTTTTTTATAAAAAAAGAAGTTGCCACGAAAAACGATTAATTCTTAAAAAAATCGTTTAGAATTTCTTTTGTTAATGCGAGTGATTTATCACAATGATTTTTTAAACTTCTTGATGAACTTCCGTTAAAATAAACATTTCGAATTTTTTTATTTCTTCTCTGAACTGAACGAACTGCGGGGACAAAATCTCCGTCTCCAGAAACTAAAACCGCCATATCAAAAGTATTATCTGCTGAACCATCTACCATATCAACAGCCATATGAATATCATCTTCTTTTATTATGTAGTAATGTTTATTTGTTCCTGTTATATTTCTTTTCAAGAGTTTGCATAAAACTAAATTAAAATTTGGGATTAATTTTAGTTTAGTAAAAAATTCTTTTTGACTTTTGAATTTTTTAGAATTAAACTCTCTGTCTAATTGGGCATTATAATAATAAATTCCTACAACTTCTCCTTTTTCTGCTAAAAAATTAGCAAAACTTTGAAAATCAAAATCTTTCAAACTTTTATTTTTTCCATAAATTTTTCTTAGCCCAAAATAAAAGTTATTTCCATCAATAAAAACAGCAACTCTTTTCATTTGAAAAAAAATGCCCATCCCTTACATAAGTAAGGATAGGCGTATATAATTATGATAAATAAAATCGGTATTTATAGTTTTTGGTCAGTCATCTACCAAGAGCGTTTAGGCTTCACAGTCTTTCTTCCATCACTAGTTACAGCTTTTCTCATCTGTCCCTTAAAAGTTTTAGGTTCTCTTTTCTTTTTTATAAGTTTTTTAATTCTCATCATATAAAAATTACCTCCTTTCAACTATTTCTTTTTGATTACAAACAAAACATTCAGAACACAGAATTTAAAACTTTTCCTCATTCCAATGTTCTGGGTCTATAACAATTCCAGTCCTATCGCAAAAGTATATTCCTTGTTCCCACGATGAAGGATGTGTTTTTCGAGTTCCTTCAAGAATATAAATTGGAAATTCGATTCTATCAAAATACCATTCCCTAAGAAATCTCGCCCGATTTATTGTTGGTCCTTCATTAGGAAATTGATCATCTAACCAATCTGAAGCAGTTGAAGAATCTTCAAAATAATTATAATTATTTATATAAGTATAACTTGAAGTTTTAGCAAATTCATCTTTACAAAATTCTTCTTGAAGAGAAATTATTTGTTCCCCAGAATTCAAGGAAGTATCTTGAAAAACAGTTATATTTTCCATACTCATTAGATTATTGGAGTTATCGTTATCTCCTATCTCTTTAAAAAAAAGGGAGATAAAAAAAACAAAAATTAAAGAAACTAATAAAATCGAGGAAATTTTAACTATCTTAAAAATTTTCTTTCTTTTAGCTAGAGATTTTGCTTTCTTTAATTTATATTCAAAATTTTTTCTTTCTGCATTTTTTTCTCCTTTTTTACTTACCCCAATTCCTTTGACTTTTCCTCTTAACTTTTCATAATCATCTTGAGATATTTTCCCCCCATCCCTCAATTCTTCAAGATTATCTAATTTATTGTCTCCCCAATTCTCAGCAGAAGAATCTTCTTCTTGTCTTTCAATAAAAGTTTTTATCTTTTCTACATCAATAATTTTGCCAGATTTTTTAGATAACTCCAAATCCTTTCTGATTTTGTCCAAAATCAAATATCGCTTATTAAAATTAAAATCTGATTTTTCAACTAAAGAGAATAATTCTTCTAATTCTATATCCTCTGTTTTACTTTCTGCCTTTGCATCTACTTCTTTTTCCTTTTCCAAAAGAATTTCATTTTCAATTTTTCTGAGTTGTATTTCTCGTTTAGTGTAATCTGAAAACTCGATATCTTCTAATTGTTCTAAAATTGACTTCTTTCTTTTCTTATCTTCAATTTTGTCAATTTTATCATAAAGAGAATTTAACTTTTTTTCTTCTTCGTCTTTTACTCTTTTTAGAACATTTTTAATCTCAAGATTTTTACCAATTTCCTCATATAAATCAATTAAATCTAATTTTTGGAGTTTTCTCCAATATTTTTCGTTCCATAAATAAACTCCTTTTCTCTTTAATTTATTCACATGATCCTCAGATAAATTTTTATGGCCCGTTATAGCAAGAATTAATTTATCTGATTCCAATGATTCCCCATCCTCAATTAAATCGTTGATAACTTCTTCAATATTTTCAAAAGGAAATTTCGCATAATCTTTACACTGAATTAAAATCTTTAAATTTCCTTTTGTTGCTAAAACATCTTGCTCTGATTTCCTCCCATTTTCTTTTTTTGTGAAAACATGATTTCTTACAATAAAACCAATTCTTTGGAATAAGTCAGCCATTTCTCGTTCAAATTTATCTCCCATCCTATCTCTATTTTCGTTTTTCATTTTATTTATTATCCTCATCTATTTTTATATTTTCTATATTTCCACATTTTCTACATAAAAGTTTTTTATCCTTTCTTCTAATATAAATAAAAGATGAGCCACATTTTGAACACCTAAAACCTGCTTCATCATCTTTAACATATTTTTTAAGAAGTTTGTTTAAACTAGAAACTTCTTCGTTTATTTTGTTCATTCTCATTATGATTTCTTTGTCTTTGTCCATTTTGTGTGTAATGAAGTCACTCACACATTATTTATAAATCTTTCGACGTAAGCCAACTATATGTCCTGAAAGGACTAAGAGCGTCTCTCCTATTGAGTGGAAGAAAAAATATTATTTCCTGTTTTTTACTTGTAGTTTTTAGGCGTCTCGAATTACAGATAACATCGCGATTAAAGAAAGTTAATTTCTCCCGCGAGTATGCGAGCTGGATGAGAAATTAATTTGGGAAAATCCTGCAAGGATTTTCTCTTTAATCGCTGTTCATTTTCCCGAGCGTAATGAAATGGAGCGAGAGCCTACAAGGCGTGGCACGAGCGGAACGACTGAAAGGAGTGACCTCGTGAGTTTCCAATCTCCGAAAATTCTTTGATATCGTAGTTGCTGAAAATTGCCTTTATCTTGGAGCGCGCTTTTTTGTTTCTTTTTTTCTAAAAAAGAAAATAGAAATAATCTTGGGAGGGTGGCAGACTCGCTTTTGCTTCTTTTTTTAAAAGAAGAAAATTTATTTTTAATCTAAGATAAATCCTTTTCTAGAAATTTTGATTTTAAAGACAAAATAAATTCTTTAGAATCAAACATATCTTCTGGAAGTTCATTTAAACAAAACCAAGAATGACTGTCTGACTCTTTATTCACTTTTATTTCTTCATCTTCTTTTATTGAGATTCCATAAAAAAAATGTACTGGATGCCAGTTTTCTTTAGCATGAGGGATCTCTTTTATGTGCAATAATTTTAAATTATCCCCATTAAACTTAACTCCTACTTCTTCAAGAGATTCACGCAAAATTGCATCTTTTGAACATTCTCCAGGATCAACTTTTCCACCTACATTTCCCCATGAAACTTTCCAAAAATTCCTTTTTTGAATATTTCTTTTTAATAACAAAATTTTTGAGTTGCTTTCATTAAATATAACTAAAAAAACCGCCCTCCCAGTATCCTTGATTTTTTCAAAATTTCCTTCTTCATTTAATGCCATATTATTTCACTCATTTTTTTAAGTTGTTCTTCATTTAAAATTGTTTCTTCTGATAGACTAATTCCAAGTTTTTTCATTCCATTAAAAACAATAATCCTGTAATGGTCGTAACTCGCTATTGGAATATACCTAGACTTACTTATATCTTTCATTATAAATTTGTTATTGTATTCTCCTCCTACTGCTTTTTCCAAAAGGCAAAATTCTTTAATTAATCTTGATGCAGATATTTCTGAAGAACCCAAATATTCAATAATAAATTTTAAATAAATTCTAATTCTATTGGTTTCAGGCATTTCCGTAATTTCTAACTTTTCTAAATTAATCAACTCTTTTAAACTACCTATTTTCCCACTATTTATTATATCTCTGTATTTATTCTTTTTTACCATATTCATGTTCCATTACAATTTTTTTATTTTTTGCTGATTCAATTGTCATCAATACACCGTAAAGAGAATTTTTAAGATTACCTGGACATATCTCCATTTTATCACTATTTTTAATATTATCAAAAAAAGATCCCCACATTTTTGTGAAGGATCCCTGCCAATCTTCAACTATGCTGGGATTAATTAATAGATTTTCTTTAATTACTTCCTTTTGATTATCAATATATTCTACCAACTTACCCTTATCTAAACTTAGAGTTCTCTTGTCAAACCTATAATAATGGTCTCCCATATAGGGAGTATTTGAAATCATATTGTCATGTTCCAAGGCTATTGTTCCTTTTGCTCCCCCTTCAAGTTCTACATTCACAAATGCTGTATCAAATCCATTGATTACTCCGGAATTATTCTCAGCTTGACAATATGATTTTACTATCTTTTGTCCGGTTAAATATGTCAATAAATCAAAAATATGCATGCCATTATCCGCAATTACATAATCTTCATATTCTGATCTCCACCCCCCCAATGGGCGAATTTTATGGATATGTTTTCTAAATTTTATTTCAAAGTATTTTAATGTATCCCGAGTTTCTTCAAAATATTTTTTAGCTTCTATAATTTGAGGGAAATACCTATAACTTTGACCAACAAAAATTCTATTATCGCCATTCGGTATATCTAAAATATTTGAATACTCTTCTTTGTCAATTACTAAGGGTTTTTCACAAAAAATTGGTTTATCAGTATCTCTTACAATTTTTTCTATTATTCTATAATGATTTTTTGGAGGTGCCAATATGGCAAAGGTATCAATATTTTTATCATTCACTATCCCTTCAAGTGAATTATAAATCCTTAATTCTGGGAATTGGTCTTTTAATTTTTTAGAAGCCACTCCATTTATATCAAAAACATCATATAATTCTCCTTTTCTAGTTTCTTTTATTGCTGAACAATGAAGATCTGAGATACTACCTGCTCCAATAATGCCAATATTAAATTTTTTATTCATTTTTTTTCTCCAAAAGGTAAAATCTATAATAGGGATCTTCTTTCATTCCGAATTCTTTTTTTATTTTAAAAAATTTTTCCAAATGTTTTCGTATGAATTTTTTAGAGAAATCTTTTTTCCCAATTTCCCAATAATGCCCTTTATAAAAAACATGTTTTATTGGCTTGGGAATTGTTAGATTAAAATTTATTCTAAACCTATGAAATATAGAAAAATTTCCCCTTAAATGTATTCCAGAGTGAGGGAGAGATAAAATTACATATCTTTTTGAAATATCTTTAATTTGCTTTAAAACAGAATCAAATTTTTTAAAAGGTAAATGTTCTAAAATTTGAGAACATAAAATAAGATCAAATGAATTTTTCTTAAAATATTTTTCTATGTTTTCAACAGAACCTACTGTGTCTGGACGCAATTTTTTATTTATATCTAATGTATGAACCGCTGTATATTTCTTAAGATAATCTGAAACAACATTATTTCCTATCCCGATTTCTAAAACTTTTTTTGGATTTAATTTTAAAACTTGATCTATCTGGGTATGATATTGGATCCATCTTATCTTATCATCATACTGATTATAATAAGAGTATTCCTTTTTGCATTCATTATAGCTATCTGCCATACTCATTAAATATTTGCAAGAGGTTCTTTCTAGCCTTTTCCAAATCTCCATTTTTAATTATGTGTCCTATTGCCCCAGTTAATTTTAAATAATGGTTAAAGTTCTCTCTATTTTTATTTAAATCCATTACAACTTGTTCATAAGTTTTGTTTCTATTTCGAGGGTCTTTTAATCTCCTTTCCAAAACTTCTTCTGGAGCCCCATCAATTAATACAAATATTTTCTTTTCAATTCCACCTAACTCATTTAATCCTTCATCTTCTATGCCTTGATAAAATTTGTAATGTCCAGTTATGCCATTTATTGCGGCATAATGAGTATCTAAAAAAGGAGATTCATATTTTTTTATTTCGTTTACTATTGCTTTTGATATTTCTGCCAATCCCTCTCCATTTAATTTTCTTGCAATGGATCCTGTGTGAATTTTAGTTTTTCCATATAAAATATCAGGAGTTATTAAAGTAGTTTTCCCAATTCCACTACAACCGCCAACGATAAAAAGTTTTTTTGTTTTCATTTTAATTCTTCAATAAATTTATTTATTTCTTGGATTTTAAATTCTTCAAGTATGATTTTTTTATTTTTTTGAGAAATATGTTTTGTAAAAAATTGTATATAAAAATCAAAATATTCGTTGTTTGAAAAAATATCATAGTTTATATTTTCCAAAGAATCAAACCATTTGTTTCCTCTGCCCCTTTTTTCTTCATAAATTTTTAAATTTTCTTCTTCAACTAAAATTAGAATAGCTTCTGAAATTTTGCCAATGAACTTTTTTAGTCCCTTTATAGATAAGCAAGGCATCTGGTGGTAAAAATGTGTGTCTAATATAACATCTCCATGTTCTAAGTGATCTAAGATTGATTGAACAAAGACTGGCTCCAAATATCTACAATAGTCATTTAAGGTGATATTGCCCACATCTCCAAAATTTAAATTTTTGGCAAGTTTATGAATTAATGCGCCAGTGTTGATAATCTTAGCATTTGGATATGCTTCAATAAATTTGTTTGTTATGTAAAACTTATTAACACCTCTTGCACTTCCAATAAAAAATAATTTGTTTTTATTTTTTAATTCCAATGTTTTTTTATTCATTTATTTCCTCCTGCAAAAACCAAATCTGTTTTTGGATTAAAATTTTCTTTAGTTAGATACCCTCTTGCGGCTTCATTAGCTATTGAACTCCTATTCCCTGAGGGTGATGTGTGAATTGTTCCTCTTTTATTTGGAAATAATCCTGCATCTCTTACCATGTGCCCATAGTCAATGTAAAGATCCAGTATCTCCTTCAAAGTTTTTGGCCTTCCGATTTTACTAAGAGGGGATTTTGGTGAAGGAAAATACGAAGTAATGTTAGGTAATATACCCCTATTTAAAAAATATTTCGATGCTTTGAGTAATGATTCATTTGATTCCCATGGGCCTGCAAGAAATTGGATGGTTGAATTTCCTTCTCCCCATAATCGCACACCCTCTTTCAAAGCTTTTTCATAATGGTTTTTTCCAATTTCATATTTTCCAGGACAAACATTTTTCAAAGCATTATCATCCCACACATCAATATTAAAGCTAATAACATCTACTCCTGTTTCATGTAATCCTCTTAAAAGATCCAAATCTCTCGGAGGTGTTAATGAAAATGGGCCAGAAAAAGTATCTGCAGAAAGATTATCTCTAATAACCTCTCCTATCCGAGTATAATGCCTGCATTCTTCATTTGTATCTTCAAAAGTTCCACCAGTTACTGCAAAAAAATCAAAATCTTTTCCTGCAAGAGAAACTGTTTCCGCAATATCCTCTAATTGAGAATATATTGGTAACTTGCTTGTGTTTTTTGTGCCGGAAATATTACAATACTTACAAGGAACTTTTCTAGCAAAAAAAGAACATTGTCGCCTTGAAGCAATTGCCAAGGTATCCACTCCTATTCCTTGACCTACCTCCATCATTTGAGTTCCTTTTGAAGTAATTTTGCCATAATGAATTGGTCTTTTTGTGAACTCAACAGGCAATAGGGGTTCTTCAACAAAATCTGAAAATAAATAATGAGTATCTCCCAATTTTTTCAATGAAAAATATGAATCTGGATTTCTAACAAGTTTTGTAGTTATCCCATTATAAAGTGTAAACTCGTTTGGAACCCTTTGCTTATCCTCATTCTTTTCTGAATTGATTAAATATAATCCGTCAATATTTTCTTTAATAGAATCTCCGATTCCATCAACTGGATACACGTCCCTTATCCCAACAATTCTCGTTGCTAATTTAAGGATAGTTGCCTTCTTATACATGCCTTCTTTGTCTTTACTCATTTGAAATTATCTCCAAAAATTTTCTTTCAACATCTTCAACAGAAATAGAATTAAAATAATCTTCATGATTTTCGCGATTATACCAATTAAAGGGCATATCTTTTCCACTATCAATCCAAAAAGAATTTTTATAAACACATCTCATTTTTGGATTTGTCGGTCCAAATATCCCCAAAGTTTTTTTCTCAAAAGTTCCAGCAATATGCAAAACTCCACTATCATGACAAATGATTGCTTCAGATATGCTCACAAGAACAAACAATTCTCTAAAAGTAAGGTTGTTTAAAAAAATTATCTCTCTGTCATTCCATTTTAAATTTTTATCAATAACAATTAAATGAAAATTTAATTTTTTCAATTTTTTTATTAATGCCTTCCATTTTTCTAATTTCCAATCTCTTGTTGGATTTGCCGATTTTATTGCAAATAAAATTATTCTTTTTTGATCTAAATTATTATTTTTAAGAAAATTCTTTCCCCATTTTTTTTCTTTTTCTGATAAATTAATTTTTATTTTATTATTTTTATTTGAAATATTAAATGCATCTTTAAAAATTTCAATTTTTGTTTTATTTATTAAAGGTTGATGAATCTGCTCATAATTAAATTCATAGTCGGTTAAATCAAAGATTTCATCATAAGTTTTATCTTCAATGTTTTCATCCAAACCAATAAGATCATGGATAAAATTAAGATTTAAAAAAATTTCATTGAAATCTTTTGGAATAATCAAATCCACTATTCCCTTCTTCGCGATCTCTTCAATAGCAGGAATCATCATGAGCATATCTCCAATGCTTCCAAACGCCCTTTTTACTAAAATCTTTTTCATACAGTTCATACAATAAATTAATATATAAATATAGTTATTTTAGTTAATTAAACTTGAAGGTTTAATTATAGAAACCTTTTTATATATGCGGTTGTTGCTAAATTAATGCAATTACTAAGTAATTTAGAAATAAATCAGGAAAATTTTGACTCAATTATTAGATTGAGAAAGAATCAAAGAAGAAAACCTGTTTTATTAGCTTTTCTGACCCCTTCTTTCAAATTATTTGATTTGTATAGGTTGTCAAAATTAGAGCAATTCTCAAAAAATGACTTTTTCTTAATTTTAGTAGTTCAAGATAACAATAAGGCGAATACATCGAATTTTGAACATATAATAAATAATTGTATTAAAAAAAATAAAATCATTTACAGATATTCAGAAATTTATTCGCAAATAATAAAAGAAGAAAATTTTAGAAAAATTCTTTCAGATTACAAATTAAATGAATTAGCATTAAAAATTAATGATTCAAAAAAATCAAAACTATTTAACAAAAACATAGTTTCTTTTTTGGATATGGAGAGCTTTTTGGTTCAAAATTATATTTCAAGGGGGTTATCAAAACTAGCAGATATTAAGTTTGATTTTTTTCTAACTACTGAATATAAAGACTTATTTTTTAAATATTTAAATTTGAATAAAAACATTTTATCATCTAAGATAAAAATAAAAGAAGTTCCATATAATCTTGATTTTTTAGAGGAAATTAGTTTATTTGAAAATAAAATTAACAAGCTAAATATTGACTTAAAAAATAAAAAGAAGATGGGAAGAGTTATCTCACAAATTTTAAAGTCTTTTGAATACAATAAGCAATTTAAAAATTTTCAGGAAGCTTTATTTTTTCTGAGAGAAAATATATTCAAAAAAAATTCAACAGAGGAAATCTATTTCGATAAAGAAAACTATCTTCTTGGAATTTATGCGTTAAATAATGTTTTACGGAGAGAAATTCTTGGCGTTCTTAACAAGAGTGACAAATTAAAAGCCGAAACTATAAAAAGAGAAATCAATTTCAATCTTCCTAAAAAGTACACCCTTCCGAGTATAATAAAAAACCTTAGCATTCTTGTTGAAGCTGGAATTTTAAAAAAACAAGAAAGATTTTATGAATTGGCTTGCAAAAGGATAATAATGAATATCCCAATAGATTTTAACAATCCCTAATCAAAATCCTTGATTTTGTGAAGCTATCTGTTTTCGAGAATGCGAAAACCTGCGAGTCTGCCTTGGGGGAAAGATTATTCCTAAATAAATTTCAAAACTGAAAGTTTTGACTATCTGTCCTGAAAGGACTGCGCGCGTGCCCGTTTTTAAAACTCAAACTCAATTAGACATAACATTGCGATTAAACAACCCGAAGGGCACGAGCGGAATGTAATGACCTCGTGAGTTTTTTCTGTAAGAAAAAATTTGGGAAATTGTCGCAGGGAATTTCCTCATAACTGTTGTTGCTTGACCCGAGGCGAAGCCGAGAGCCTGCAAGGCGTGGCAAGGAGGAATGAAATGACGACGCAGAGTTTTGATTTTTCTTTTCAGGTTGGGGGAGGACGGTGGGACGACCAATGTATTAGAGAGATAAGCCCGCTTTTTGTTTCTTTTTTCTAAAAAGAAAATGGAGAGTTCCTTTTTGCCTTCTTTTTTGAAAAGAAGTTTAAATTGATGAATCTAATTTATTTATTAGTTCAACTACTTCTTGTGGATCTTTGTCATCAATTTCTTTCTTCTTTTTTACTATATGGTATTTAGAGTGAGTTTTGTCATTGGCATCATCCTTAAACTGGCTTGCCTTTGAAACTGCTCTTTTTACAAGTTCTGCTTCTGGTCCAAAATCAGTAGCCTTATTTTGGAGATTTTTCAAAATTACATTAAAATCTAAAAAACGATTCCTACCAAAGTCCCAATAAAGTTCTCTCTCAGCTTTGCTTTTTCCAGGATATTTCTTTCTTATTATTCCTATAAGAAGGTTCTCAAATACTTTCCTGCAGAGTATAAAAGAACTGGTGTAGCACCCATGTGTATATGTTTTATTAATCTCTTTTATGTGTTCTTTTATGAAATAATCAGCAGTTTCAAGTTTAATAAGTTCAACAATCTTCTTTTTAAGTGATTTTTTATTTACTTGTTTAATCTTTGTAGGTTTTTCTATCTCAATACTATTAGGTAAAGTTAGTCTATCTTCCTTTTTTAGTTTGCTTGCAATTGAAAATCCTCTAGACTGGGCAAAAAGTTGTGCTGCTGCATTTTGTGTGGCCTTTGGACATTTAGTGTTCTTTAAAGTTGAAACAGCATTTCTAATTGATTGCTCCCCCATTCCAGTTTTTGCTTTTAGAATCTCTAATATTTTTGGATTAAGATTGCCCATTCTTTACTAGAACTCCCGCCTATCAACACCTGTTATTCTTTCGAGCTCTCTCTTGCTTAAGGGTCCAGAATAATTTTTCAATATTTTCTTTTGATCTTCCTTACTTTTACCATTTAGAGAAGATACTAAAATAAGTATTCCTAGTTTGCTATTTATTTCCTCTAGCAATTCTCGTTCGGACTTTTCTTTAGGCTTGGTTTTTTTTGCCATTTTTCTTTTTCCCCCATTTGTTATTTATTGATTTAGAAAAATTACTAAGATCTTTATTTAACATTCTCGCAGTTTCTGCCATTCCTAGACAATCAGAGGCTATTTTTAATTTTTCCTTTTCAGAAAGATCTTTTTTACATTCAAGTAAAATTAGGCACTCAAGCCTTTTCTTTATATCACTCAGCACACCCTCATTTTCTTCTGCCATTTTTTCCCCCTTTCCATCCAGAAGTTGTCCTAACATTTGACAATCCGAGCAATTCTCCAATTTCAGAGGAATCAAATCCTGCTTTTTTCAGCATGGATATTTTTTTATCCTGGTCTTTAATATTTTGCATAGATAAAACCAGCGCTATCTTATCCAGTTTTTTACAAATTACTTCAAATTGTTCATCTTTCATTTTTTCTTTTTCAGCCCATTTAATACAACTGCAACATTTACAGGTTTTTTCCCAAGTATTTGGGCAATATCTTTGTAACCAAGACCAAAAGCATCCAGCTTCTGAATTTTTTCTTTCTCGCTTACTTTTTCTTTTTGTTCAAGAGCTAATGCTATCATAACATTTAATCTCTTTACGATTTCTTCCGAGTGATTAGTATCTTTTGACATCAATTATTAAATGGATACGCCTTTTTAAGCCTTTCGTCCAGGGGACTATAGGGTATAGTGTATTTAAGGATTAGGAACTCCCCTATCAATGAAAAATTTGCGTGAGTAAAACGAACCTTTTATCCTTGGTTATGTGAAATTTGCAAAATTTCATTTCGGTTTTCGTTGGTCGGATAAAAGAAGTTTTTCTATTTTTGTCGAAGACAAAAAGTTATTTGTCCGAAGGACTGCGGGCTTATCTCTCGTATCGTTTGGGTGGGAAAGAAAAGAAAAATCAAAATTTAGCGACGGTACGGAGCGACAAGCAAATCGCGATTAAACAACCCGTAGGGCTCGAGGTATAGAAATTTTTCCCTCGACGAAGTCAGAGCTGGAAAAATTGCGTAACGCTCGAGAGTTTTTTCTGAAAGAAAAAATTTGGGAAAATCCTGCAAGGATTTTCTCTTTAATCGCTGTTCATTTTCCCGAGGCGAAGCCGAGAGCCTGCAAGGCGTGGCACGAGCGGAACGACTGAAAGGAGTGACCTCGTGAGTTTCCAATCTCCGAAAATTCTTTGATATCGTAGTTGCTGAAAATTGTCTTTAAAATTGTCGTTGGGGTGGAAAGAGCGCGCTTTTTTGCCTTCTTTTTTTCTAAAAAAGAAGTTACCTTTTAATAGGAGTAACAAATAGTAAGGTTTAAATACTTTAGAGTTCTTGAAATATTAAGAAAATGAACTACAAAACTTTAGCAAAAAATACTGCAAAATGCACTGTTGGTTTAGTGGGAGCAACCTTGGGAGCAGGTCTTGCTTATGTCTGGGGCAATGAAGCACTTAATACAATAAATGATATTTATACTCAAGGACAATCTTATGCAAATTTTCATTTAGCAGGAAACATTGGTAATTCTTTAGTTGGGACGGTTCTAACATTAGGTTCTTTGAAAGTTATTAAAGATACTTTTAAGAAAAAATCTTTAGAAAAAGAGTTGAAAGGAGGTCAAAATGAAAAACAAAATTGACTCAATAAAAAAAGCTGGAGCAATTACAGCTGGAGCGTTAGGAACAATGGCTTGTGCAACAGTTGCAGGAAAACTTTTATATGATGCAGGAAGTGAAGTCTATAATTTTGCTTCAAATGCATATCAAACTGCAAATGCTTCAGGGCTATCTTTAACAGATACTCTAAAAACTTCTTATGAGTTGTTTGCAAATAATTTTACACAGAATATTAAGCCAGAATGGTTTGAAGACCCAGTTGCAGATATGGATAAAATTATGTATGAAAAGTTAAAGAATGCCCCATTGGTTATGCAGGGAGCATTGGGCACAGTTTCAGGATTGGGTGCTTTTCTCTTAGGGAATAAGACTAAAAAGCAAATCAATAAATAATTTTATTTTTTTATTTTTTACATTTGATTCTCGGCGGAGCCGACTATCTGTTTTCGTAGAAAACTCGCGCGCTCTTTCTTGGGGGTTAGGTAGACAATTTTAGTTTTTTATTTTCAGCAATTTCGTTTAATCAGCGTGTTATGCGATTTTTTAATTTCGGATTGGAGCGTTAAACGAAGATATCAAAATCAGAATTTTTGGTTTACCGACGCTGAGGAGGAGATTGGAAATTGAAATGAACATCGGGCTTAAGGGAAGTTCAATTTCCTCAAAAAAATTCTCCTCGTGAAACAGAGCTGAGAATTTTTTCAGAGCTGAAATTGAATTTGGGTGTAGTGAGGTGCAACCGAACGAAACCCTTTAAGCCCTGTTAGTTTCTCCCGAATACTTGGAGGGATTGATTTTTAGTGCAACGATGCCGAAGGCAAAAAATCAAAGTTTTTGAGAATGCCGTTTTATATAACTTAGAAATAATATTTTTTGGGTGGGTTATGTATTAGAGAGACGCGCGCTTTTTTTGTTTCTTTTTTTCCTAAAAAAAGAAAATGGGGATTTCCGTCTTTTTGCTTCTTTTCTTAAAAGAAGAATTTGGTGTGCTGTTTATCCGAATAAATTCTTAAACCAATTCATAATTTTTTGCCAGAAACCACTACTTATACATTGACTATCAATACATAAGTTTGACGAACATTCAAAATTATTCTCACAAGTTAAATCTGCTTCTAATTGAGAAGTGAAAGTTTTACTTTCAGAACAATATTCTCCGCCTTTCCTATATCCTAAAGGATAACAAGTATCATCTTTTAGACAACCTAAACAAAGACGAGAAATTACATTTGAATTTTCTTTTTTAACAACTTCTGGAATTTCAATTTTAACCGGACCAGATTCTTTTGTTGGTGTTATTTCTGTTAAAACAGACCATTCAGATTCTCCATTAAAATATTCTAAACTTATAACCCCACATCTTGCATTTGATGGAACTCTATAAGTTGAAGATTGGTATTCATTGCCAGAAGCATCTTCAAATTGAATATAAACATCATAGTCTAAAGGTAAAGCACTTGATAAGTAATGTTCTGTTGTATATCCACTTTGACCAGGACCATTATATCCTTCTCTATTCTTGTATTTATACATAACATTAAAACTTGTTGCTATGTCTGACTCAATAGAAACATCTGCATTTGGATAAATTTCAAGGTTTCCTAAATCAATTGTTTTTTTGCCTGAAACATCTTTAACTTTTTCATCTTCATCAAAAACAGTTTGTCTTAAAGCCATTGAATAAGTATTTTGTAACTTTCCAGAACTCCAGACTTCAGAATTTTTTTGAAGAACTATATAACCATAATCATAACAATCTTTAAAGAATGTCCATTGAGCACCTATATCGCTCTTTCCTGTTTCTGGACCTTCTTTAATTTTGAAATCGCTATTAACTGAAAATTCAAAATTTCCATTTTCATCAGTTACAACATTAGAAGGAGAAAACTCATAAGCACTCATTAATTGAGCACCTTCAACGGGTTTTCCAGACAGTTGGTCAATTAATTTTCCTTTTATCTTTATAGAATAAACTCCTGGTTCTGTTGATTGAATACAGGCTCCATTAGAACAACCATTTGGACAATCATATTGAGCATTTGCAGGATTGCCATCGTTATTACAAAGAGCTTCAGATAATTTAATATCATTT
>JBDLJZ010000016.1:0-17096 GCA_039714095.1 Nanobdellota archaeon
GGCTAAATTAATAAAAATGAGAGAAGCCTAATTTAGATTATTTTAATTTAGATATTTTTTAACATTTGATATAGTTAATTATTTAAATTAAAAACTATTATAATTTTTATGGAATCAAAAATTATTGATATTAATAATTGTATGCAAAAAATAAGTCAAATAGAATTTATTTTAAATGAAGTCAAGCAAACTTTATATTTAGATAAAAAATTTCAAGAAAGTATCAATAGGGGAGAAAAAAATATAAGTGAAGGAGAAGTTATTGTTTGTAAAACAGAAAAAGAGTTAGATAATTTTTTTGATACTATCTAAAATGTATGAAGCTATTTTTTCAGAATAATTTAGGCGACAATTAAAGAAATTAAAAAAGAAGGACAAGTCTCTTTATGAAAGATTAAAGAAAAAGATTAAGACTATTTTAATTGAGCCTCATCATATTAAACATTTAAGAAATGTTTTGAAAGGAGAGCAAAGAGTTCATTTGGGGGCTTTTATTTTAAAATTTAAAACTGGGGAAAATAAAGTTTATTTTATTACTTTGAAACATCATGATTATGCTTATTGAATGAATTTTTTTGTTTTGGGGTTCATGAGAAATATAGGGAATTGGAGATTAAAAATTCAACACCGTGAAAAACCACAAGTGCATTTTTGACAACCTTCAACATTCATTAACATTCGTCCGCAATCAGGGCAAAAGTTTCCTGAATTTTTTGAGATTTCTTGTTTTTTTATTTGGATTATTTCTTTGCTTTCTTTTGTGGTGAATATTGTTTGATTCAATTGAGTGTATGCGTCTTGAAGTCCGTATGCTATTGCGTCTGGAAGTGAGCCGATTTTGTTGGGGCCGAATCCTGTTTGTGTTGCTCCGCTAATTCCTTTTAATTGTTTTATTATTTCTTTTATAGGAACCTTATTTTGGAGAGCCATTGAAATTAATCGCCCTATTCCTTCTGAAATTGCATGAATATCTCTTCCACCTTTGCCGATTGTTACAAATGCTTCGTAAGGGATAAATGATTCGTCAATAATTCCGTTTAGTGTTATAAATGCCCATCCGTGAGGAGTGATTTGTTTTATTGTGGTTCCAATTAAATTTGGTCTCTTGTCTAAATCTATTATTTTTTTCTCTTGTTTTTTTGAGTCAGTTAATAATTCAAATGTTCTGCTTCCATCTCTGTAAACTGTAAGTCCTTTGCACCCTAAGTCATAAGCTCTTAAATATGCATTTGCAATTTCTTTTTTTGTTGTTTTGTTGGGCATATTGATAGTTTTACTGACCGCATTATCTGTGTATTTTTGAAAAGCCGATTGAATTTTAAGGTGTTGTTCTGGTGAAACTTCGTGCGCAATTACAAAAATATTTTTAATTTCTTCTTTGTAATTTTTTAGTTCATCTATGTTTAAACCGTCTTTGCTGATTTTTTTTATTATTTCTTCTGTGTAGAGATTGTTTTCTTCTAAATATTCTTTAAATGCTCTATCAACTTCAATTAAATCTTCACCAATTGTATTTTTGACGTGTCTTATTGAGATGTATTGGAAAATTGGTTCAATTCCTTGTGAAGTTGCTGCGATTACACCTGTTGTTCCTGTTGGTGCAATTGTGGTTGTTGTTGCGTTTCGGATTGGCAAACTATCTTTGTAGATACTCTGGCTAAAATTTGGAAAAGCTCCTCGTTCTATTGCAAGTTTTCTTGACTCATCTTTTGAAATATCATTTATGAATTTCATTATTTTTTCTGCTGTTTCTACTGCCTCTTCGCTATCGTATCTTATTTTGAGCTTAATCAACATATGAGCAAAACCCATTAAACCAATTCCTATTTTTCTATTTGCTTTTGTGATTTCTTCTATTTCTTTTAGAGGGTATTTGTTTCGGTCAATAACATTATCCATAAATCTTGTAACACTTCTAATTGTTTTTTCAAAAAGCTGAAAATCTATTTGGTGATTTTTTATCATTTCACTAACATTAATTCCTCCAAGATTACAGCTTTCGTAAGGAAGAAGAGGTTGTTCTCCACAAGGATTTGTGCTTTTTATTTCTCCAATTTCTGGTGTTGGATTTCCTTCATTCATTTTATCTATGAAAATTATTCCTGGTTCACCTTTTTCCCAAGCTCCTTTAATAATTAAATCAAAAAGCATTTTTGCTTTTATGTAAATTTTATTATTTTCAACTTTTCCTATTTCTTGTTTTGTTTCTACATCTAAAATTTTTGTTTGGTCTTCAGATAACATCCAAGAAGTTTCAAATTTTTCTCCTCTTCCGAAAGTTATTTCCTTTACTCTTTTTTCTGCGTTTTCTACTGTGTAATCTACACTCTCCCCTGTAGTATAGTTTGTGCCTCGTGGGTCTTTCATTAAGATATATCCATCATTTTTCACCAATTCTATTTCTTCATTACTGAATGCAATTGATAAATTGAAATTTGCTAATACTTTTTCTTGTTGTTTTATTTTTGCAAAGCATAAGGCATCTGGATGGTTTGCCCTGATGATTCCCATATTTGCTCCTCTACGTTTTCCACCTTGAGTGATTTGTCCTGCTGATTCATTATAAGTAAATAAAAATGATAAGGGTCCTGGGGAGTATCCGCTTGTTGATTTTATGAATGCTCCGTTTGGTCTAAGGTCGTTAAATGAAAATCCTGTTCCTCCCCCGCTTTTGTGGACAACTGCCATTTGTTTTTGAGTTTCAAAAATGTCTTCTATACTATCTTTTATTGGCAAGACAAAACAGGCTGAGAGCTGTTGAAGTTTTCTTCCGGCGTTCATTAGTGTAGGAGAATTTGGCAAAAATTTTCCTGAAGTCATTAATTCTAAAAATTCTTTTTCTATTTCTTTTGCTTTGTCGCATTGTTCTGCTAATTTATAAAGTTCTTCTGTTGTAATATCTTTTGGGATTTTATCTTTGAATTCTTCTATGTGTAAAACTTCTGCCGAAGCTATATCTTTGGCAACACGCTTCATCAAATCTTCACCTGTTTCAAGTATATTTCCAAAAGAATCTTTTTTTAGATATCTGCTTTCTAAGACTGTTACAGATGATTTTGGAATATCTAAATTGTCTTTTAGGTTGTTTTTGTAGATTGCCATATCTCTTTTTAGAAGCATGGTTAGAAAATATTGTTTTGTTTTAAAGATTATTATTGTGGAAAAGATAGGTTGGAATCAATTTAAAAAATATTTATAAATTAAGAATTGTTACTTGATTTATGACGGTTGTAGTATAACGTGGTATTAACATGTCGGTTTAGAAACTTATTTAAATCCTTATTTTCTCTATAAGTTATGAGGAAATGGTTTGATTATGGAAAGATAAAGTCTATTGATTTATTTAATTCTTTAGATAAACAAGAACAAAATTTAGTAAGAAAGTTTAAGGATTATGTTTTAATTTCTGCGTGTGAGCAAAGGTCTGAAGAGGCTATAAGAGAAGTCTTGAGATTTAAAAGGATTACAGACAAACCATTCAATAAAGTTAAATTAGAGGATTTAAGATATTTTCTGAAAGAATTAAAGCAAAGTAATTTCGCAGATCATACAAAGAACAAGATTAAGGATTTTGTTAATAGATTTCTAAAATGGAATTTTAAAGATTGGTCTGAAAGATTTAATGAATTTGACGATATTAAAATTAATTCAGATGCACAAAGAAAAAAAGAGATAACTGATAAGCAGCTTTTATCTGAAAAGGATATTAAAAAACTTCTTGATGCCGAGCCTTCTTTGTATTGGAAAACATTTTTAATGACTCAGGCAGAAGGATTTTTAAGAACAAAGGAATGTCGAGAATTAAAATGGTCGCAGATAGATTTTGAAGATGACGGATTCACAACTTTAAACATTCCTTCTAAAAAAAACCAAACAGGAACAACTAAAATAAATCCTGTTGTAATAAAGATTGCAGGGAGATTTCTAAAAGAGTTAAAAGAACAACAGAGAAAATATGAAATAAAAACAGAGTGGGTTTTCCCATCTCCTAAAAATGCAAACAAACCAATTTCTAAATCTGTTAATCTGTGGTTTAATAATCTCTGTAAAAATACTTTAGGTCGTTCAGCAAATAATTATTTACTAAGACATTCTGGTGGTACAAGATTACAAGAGAAGGTAAGGAAAGGGGAACTCTCAAAAGATAACGCAGTTCAGTTCATGCGACATTCTGAAAAAATGTTTGATAAATCCTATTCGCATATGAGTAGAGATGATATTAAACAACTAATCAAAAAACAGATTTACAACACTAAAGAATTAACAAAAGAAGATATAGATGAGATTAAGAAATTAAAAGAAATACAGGAAGAACAGAATAAAAAGATTGAGAAGATGGATAAGACATTAAAGAAAAGTCTTGATACAAGTGAGAGAGCTATGACAATGTTAGAAATGATACAAAAGAAATATCCTGAGGTTTATTTAGAAAAATAAATAATGCCAAGTATTAACTCTCAAAAAAGGAAGTCCTTTTTTACATACTCAGAAAGGCAGCTTTTCCTTCTGTTTTAAGTAGTAACCCTTTTTTGACCTTGTTTTTTTATCCTTGCTTCCCTTAGGCCTTCCGCAATGTTTTCCTTTTTCTCTTGCGTTCTTCATTCCCAACTTAACTTTTTCAGATAAATTCTTGGAATAAATATAGGCCATGTATTGAAACATTGGTTTAATCAAGAGCCATTTAATCTCATCATTTGAATCTATGTTATCCTGGAGAGAAAGAAATCTGCATTTGTTTGAAACAATAAAATCCATTATCTTATTTGTAGTTGTTGGATGAAGTCTGCTAAATCGAGTTAGATCATAAACTAAAAATATATCATAGTGCCGCCCTTTAATTAAATTCAAAATAGTTCTTAACTTATCTGGAATCTGTTTGGATCCTGAAGCATATTCATAATGTTCTTCATAATCCCATCCTTGCCTATTGCAATAATCCCTAAGTTCTTTCAATTGATTTTCTACATCTTGCCTCTCTTCATTAGTAGAACATCTCGCATAAATTACCGCTTTCATTTCTGGGCCCCCAACTTCAAGAGCTTCTTCTTTTGTTCTCTCTCAGCTTTTCTTTTATCCTTTTCTTCCTGAAGAAATTTAAGACCACTCCAATAACTAAGGAATGTTGAAAGTCTAATCATTTGCTTAGATGTTAATTTATAGATTTTGCTTTTAACAATTTTATAACAATCTTCACAGAACTCCATCCCAAAATAAAAGAAGGTTTGCTCTACTTCATTAAAACAGGCTTTGCATTCTTTAGTCATTTTGATTGCTCCTTCGAATTAACCCAAGTAATTATCCTGTAAAATTTATAGGTCGTTTTTACTTTGCCTTTCTTCTTTAATTTTTCAATTCGATTCTTTAGAGTGTTTGGGTTTATTCCTACTTCTTTGGCGACTTCATCCAAAACTCTATATTTGTTTGGCCTTAATATCTCCATCAGCTCCTCATCTGTTAGGATTGTTCTTTTTGGTTTGTTTTGTTGTTCCATTTTATTTTTTTATTGGTTTATTGTGTGACAGGATATTTTATTTTGTCCTCTTAGTAAGTTATTTTAATAATAGATAGAGCTGTTATACATTATGTAAAACGTAAAACATTTGATTATCCCAATATTACCATATAACCCTCAGATACTTCCAATAATTTACTTCCTCCATCGTTAATGTCCTCTATAAAGCCCTTAAAACCCATATCTTGAGGATTCCCTTTCTTAAAGTCATCTTCATCAATGTTACTCCAAGCTATTACTTCATCATTATTAGGGTTACACTCCTTACAAAAGGATTTTATCTGCTCTTTTGTCGCACTCATCTCAAAATAAGCTTTATTATCTGTTGATTCCTTATTATTTCCTTCATCTCCCTCAATCTCTTCCAAAATTGTATGGCTAAAGAACATTTCTTCAATTGGATTTGTTTTTTTGCATTTAGAACAAACTTTCATTTTATCTAAAATTAAAGAACTTGATTGACTTGCTATTTTAAGATATTGATCCAATTGACTTCTGAGAAAATCAGTTACTTTAAAACTAGATGTTTTCTCACATTGCTTTGCTAAGAAATGAAGCTCTGGCTCAATTCTTAATGTGAATGTTTTAGATTTTGTTTTCTTATTCATTTTTTGTTAAACCTCTTGCTTTTAATTGGCAGCACAGAAGGGAGAGAATGGGCTCCCCCTCCTGAGCAAAAAGCAAAAAATAAGAGAGTGGCAATTCCCTTATTTTTCTGGCACCTGAGAAATTAATGTATGATAGATTTCTCTGGTGATTATGAAAAAAGCAAGAGATAAATTGTGAGGACAATTTATCTCTCTGGCACTTAGGGGTATGACCCGATGGAAGCGGGGAGGCAAAACCTCGCCCTAAATGATTATGAGTATTGCCAGGAATCATGATGACTCTCTCCTTTCTCCTGATTCCCGGATTGTGAGCTTTTTCTTTTTGATCCATAAATAAAATTTATAGAGCATTGAGTTTTCTCTAAAATCTTGCAATAATCTTTCTTTGTAGCTCATCTCTGCATAAAGTTTATTCATCTGAATTTCTCCTTTTCTTTTTCTTTTTTGATGGCCTGTAATTGATTGTTGGTTTATCATAAGCAGGATTCTTTTTATCGCAGACATGAGAAAAATCTACTTTCTTGTTGCAATAGCGACATCTGAATAGAAGGCTCATTTAATTTTCTCCTGTATATTTATTATTTCAACAGGTTCTTCAAGAGAATTTTCCTGATTTGTTAGATTTGATAGGTTTTTTGACCCTATAGGAGAATTGGTGATTTGCTTATAGGGTGAAATACCCTCACAAATCTCACAATTTTGTTTAAATCTTATTCCATCCCAACCAAGAGAAGTATCATTCATTCTTGTTTCAATAGCTCCAAACATATTTTCAAGAGTTATTTTTATTGATTTATCAGAAGAAAATCTTGAACGATATTTTTTACAATATTTAAAATATTCTTTCTTTAAATCTTTCCTTGAAATTTTATTATTATAATCCTCTTCCAATCTATCAAAACAAAAAGACATAAAGCTATCAGATTGTCTTATCCAAATATCTTTAACCTCAGATGTTCCTTTAGAATATGAAAACTCTTTGTTCTCTAAAATTAAATCTAAACTCTCTAAGGCCTTATTTAGTAATCCTGAAAGCTCATCTTCAGAAGAAATATATTCCACTATATCAGGATTCATTATTTTTTTATTTTCTCTTTTATCTTCTTCTAGTAAATTATATTCTTTTTCTGCAATAAACTTATATGGAAATTCCAATAAAACCCATTTGGTCCAAAAGCCATCTGTTAAATCATAAACCTTTGGAAGTTCATTACAAGCAAATATTAGTTTAGAATAATTAACAAAATTTAAATCTCTTAGGAATTTTCTTTTTGCCTGGATTTCATCTCTTCCGATTAGTTGCTTTAGTATTCCTGTTTCTTTCAAATCAGTATAGCTTAAATCTCCTGCAAGATTAACCATCTTTCCGAAAAGCTCAGATAGAGAAAAACTCTCAGAGTTCATAGAACTCAAAGGAAGAGCAGAACAATTTTCTATCCCTAAAAATTTCTTAATTAATTCTAATGTTTTGCTTTTTCCATTTCTTCCATTTCCTATAAACATAAATGCTTTTTCTAATTTATTTTCTTTAAGAAGAAGATAACCAAACAACTCAAACATAACTTTAGAATCATCTTCATTTCTTAGTATTGTTTTGAAATGATTTTCTATCTTAGGGCAATCCTTAGAAGGATCATAAACTACATTCAATTTATTAAAAAATATCTTTCTTGGATTAAAAATTGAAAGCTTTTTTGTTAAAATATTTAATATTCCATTTTTAACAGGAACTTCAAAAGTATTTTCTTGTTTGAAAAATTCACTTTGTTCTATGAATGTATCAGTTTTTATTTTATCTAAAATTAAATTTACAAGTTGAGAAGTATAAACCCCTCCCAAAATCTTCCTGCAATATTCTTTAACAAAACTTTCTCCTTGCGGAACATATATCCCATTTTGATAAATCCACATTTCAGATTTTAGATCATCTCTTATTGTGTAAATATGATTATTTCTTTCAATATGCTTAACTAATAATTCAGAGGATCTATCTTTTTTTCTTAAAGCGATATTTTGTAAAATTTCGTCTTTTAATTCTGTTTCTACAGAATCCAATCTTATTGGTTTTATATTCCCTATTGCAAAATTCTTATCTATAAATTCTGAAAAATTTTTATAATCTTCTTCTTGATAAATATCTTTAAATGCGTATTCTTGATCTGAAATTGTTTCCATAACGATTCCTTTCTGTATTCCATAATCAAGCAACTCTTTAGCTTCTTCTTGGGTAATGCTAAGACTATTTGAGAAATCATCTATTCTAAAAAAATTATTCTTTCCAATTAAATCAAAAATATTGTCTAAAATAGTCATTGTAATTTCTCCAAAATTTTCTTTTCAATAGTTTTCTTAGAATCACTAACAGGAATAAAATCACAAGCTCCCATAACTGCATTTTGATATTTTCGGATCTGTGCATTTCTTTCATTCAGCTCATCAACTAAATTGTTTAATTCAGGATTACGAGCTCTCATCGTCTAACACCTCTATATTTTTCAAATAATTGTGTAAGTTTTACTGGATCAATACTCCATGCTTTTGCAATACGATAAATTATTTCTGGAGATTGTGGAAGATATTTTGCTGTTACAATTTGTTTCATTCTTGAATGTGACAATTCAGCGATTTCTCCAGCCTTCCTTAGAGAAGGATATTTTAGGTTAAGATATATTCTTAAATGCCCTAAAGTGATTATGTTACCTGTTAGGTTTGGGTTAGTATTATATTGATTAAAAAAAGTATTATTATCTGTCATTTCTCTCCTCATCACCATTTAATTGATTAATAGGGATAGATTTTACCAAAGTTGTTCCACCGCTTTTTAAAATAATTATTTGATTTGTGGCAGTTAAAATATCTAAACATTCGTTTACACTTCTCCATCTCAAATGAACACTTTTGCAAATTGTTGAAGGTGTGACGCTTCTTCCTTCTTCTCTTAAGTATCTTAAAACTTTTTTGATTGATTTTGTATTTGCCATTTTTATTAATATTAGTATTACCTAATATGTCATAGTAAATGTGGTTTAAATACTTATCGGTTTAACATTTAATGTCAGAATGATAGTTTTATAAAGTAGTTTGACATTAAATGCAGTATGGTAAAGAAATTGGGAAGAAATAAAATTGAAGTTATTGATAGTGTTCCGTATAGTCAAATAATCTTTCTCGTCGCTAAAGGATTTAATTATCCTCAAGCAGTTGCATTAAAAAGGAATACGGAAGTTTCTCCAACATCAAGGCAAATGTTAAGATTAAAAAATCAAGGATATTTATTATCGCTCAATGAAATAGAAAATAAAAATTTTCTTCAAAATAAAAAATATTTTTTAATTAATGGACCAAAAATAAATGAAGATTTTATCAATTATATAAAATCTAAAAATTGCAATCCTGATTTTAAAATCCCGCCAAAGTTTATAGAAAATAAATTTCTTTCCCTTTATTTTAAAAAGATTTTTGCAGAAACAAGCATTTCAAAATACAAAACAATAAAAGAGATATTTGAAATGTTTTCAAGATCATTGTTAGATAGTTGTGCGAGTATTAGTATAGAACCAAAAGAACTATCTGAATTTGGAGAGTTTCTTAAAATTATAAATCCCTCTAATTGGGAAGATAATCTTTTTATAGATGAGTCAATAAAAATTGTCGAAGATTTTGATGAATCTTCAATAGACCAACTTTCAAAATGAAACCAAAACATAAAAAATTCTTAAAACAATTCCAAAAAGAAACAATCGAAGTTACAGCTTTTATTTTAGGATTGCTTTTTATTTTAATTAAAGGAATGGCAATCGGAATCCATAAAACTTTTGATGTTCCAACTTTAGAAGAAAGAAAAGAACAAGGCAGACAAAGAAGATTAAGAGAACAACAAAAACATAAACACTGCCGAGTTAAAGAAATTGTAATCGAAACATACTAATTTCTAAAAAAAGTGGGGTGATACTTAAATACCCAATATTTTTTTTTATTGTATGAAAAAGAATCATGCATTAACAGACCTTCAATTTAACAACATTCCAAAGAATGATTCTGTTGCTTTACTTAGTTTTGGCAAAAATTCTAAAGCTCCAAATCTTCAATTCAATCTTCCGAATATTATTTCTGAAATGAAACCAGGAAAGCAAAATAATTCTATTGTAAGATTAAGAGATGGCAGAGTTTTTTCTGTTCGTCTAAACTCTCAGGGCAAAATTAAATCTATGAAGCGGATTAAATAATATGGCAAATCCAAGACCTATGACAGCAAGACTTCAACAGGCCAGAAACGGACAAATTAATTCTCAAAGAGGCGGAAGAGTTTTACCAACTCCAAAACAAGCTCCTCCTTTAGATCCAAGTAAATATGATCTGAAAAGTCCAGAAGGACAGATTAAATTTTTTACTGAGGCCACAAAACGAAAAAGAGCAGAATTTCTAAAAGCCCAGAGAGATGGCAAAATAGTTAAGCGAACTCGAAAGACAGCATTTACTCCACGAAAACAGAGAGAGGCTCAGAAAGTTCAAGCTCAGCAATTAGAAACTCAAAGACAAGAATTTGAAGCTGAAACTAAAAAAACAGAAGCAGGAATAAGAACTTATGAACAAGAAGCAGCAAAACAAAGACAAGCTCAAGAGGATTATAAAAAAGCTGTTTCTTTAATCAATAAAAGAACAACTCCTTCGACTTATGATTCTCCAGAAGTAAAAAGAATTTGGGGAGAATTAAGAAAAGAGCAAGATAAATATATTGGATTCTTAAAAGAAACTCGTGCCTTACAAAGACAACCAATCTTAGAACAATTACAGCTTCCTCCAGAAACAACAGGAATTGAATTACAAAAGGCTCTAATCAAAGCTGAAGATGTTCGACAACAGAGTTTTAAAGATTTTGAAAAGCAAAATCCAGGAGAAAAAATAATTTATGATAAACTTAAAAATCCAATCGGAGTTCAGAGCGAAGTATTAAAACAAAGTATGTCAATTGGGGAGTATGGAAAGATTTTCCCACAGATTAGGGAAAGATTAAAAACTCCTTTGCCTTCTGTATTTGATGTTGGAAAATCTACAATTACTAGCGATCTCATTAGTCCAATACCTTCCGGAAACGATAGGGCAATTGCTACTCTTGGTATTGGTGGGGTTCTTTCTATATCTCCTGATAGGGTGGATTTATCGAAAATTAAAACACATTTTCAAAAAGGTAAAGAAGGAATAGTTAAATTTTATGATTTTCTTGGGAGAAAAACCCCAAAACTTTATTTTGATCCATCAGCTTTAAAACCAACTCCATTAAGTTTAGGATATAAACCCACATTAACACTTATTCCATCTGACACAACACTAACGATAAAAGAAGTAAAAGAATTGGCTAAGAAAAGTGGAGAGGGCTTATTATCTACTCAGCAAAATAAAGCAATTGAAAATATTATCAAGGGAGAAAAAGAATTATTAAATCTTCAGAAGAACTTAGGAAAATATCCAATTGTAGAAGGTATTGGTTTTACTGGCACAGAAAAAGAGTTTGAAAAATATTTAAAAGACTTTTCTAAGTACGAAAAGAAAGCAGAACAATATAATAAATCATTTAAAAAATATGAAGATATCACTCGGCAAATTGCAGAGATTAAAGGAGTTCCATTCATTAAAGAGGCTGTAAGTGGATTGGCATTAAAAGGTATTCAGTATTTACCTGAAACAACAGGACAAGCCGCACTACTCGGAGCAAGTGCTTATGGAGGTTATCGTCTTGCAGCACCTATTCTATCAGGAATACAAAAGACACTTCCAGGAAGAGCAGCTTTGACAGGCTCAGGGATTTATTTTACAGCAGAAGGAGTTAAGGGAGCAATCGATCCGACACTAACTCCAGAGCAAAGAACACTCGCAGGATTATCCGCAGGTTTGGGAGTTGGCTCGGGTGCTTTAAGTCTAGGAGCAAGAGCCAGACAATTCGCTAAATTAAGACAATTAGAAAAGCTAAGAAAAACAACTCCAGAAATTTCTTTAGGATTTGCAAGAAAACAAGATAAGGCAACAGAGCTTTTAGTTGGAGCAAGAAGGAGAGGGGCACAAATAGAATCCCAAACCATAACTTCATTTAATATTTTGCCAACATCACAAAGAGCTTTTCAGATTCAGCGAGGGCGAGGAGCAACTCGAATAATCGAAAAGAAAGTTGTTAAAGAGCCTCGTTCATTCTTTCCAAAAGGCAAAAGAACTTTTGTGCGACAATCAGTAATGGATTTTGTTATGCCAAAGTCATTAAGAAAATTTACATTTTTTGGAGAGGGTGAGCAAGTCGGAGCAAAGATAATAACTCCAACTCGTGCAGGAGAAGTAATAAAGAAAGTTCCTAAAAGAATAACTCCATCAGTTGCACGAATACAAATGTTAAGCCAGGAGAATAAACTAACTAATTTAATGACAGGAGGATTCGCCAAGACAGAGAAAGGAATTACTGGGGTTGTTTCTGGAAGAATAAAAAAAGGCATTGTGAGAGATTATGCTTTAGTCGAAGATTTAATTGATATTCCAACAAAGAAAATAGCATTAAAAGAAGTCACCTCAGGAGTAAAGGCAAGATTTAGACCAAGAGATACAGGGATATTAATTGACATTAGAAAAGCAGGTAGGCCTTCAGTAGGAAGAAAACCAACAGGACGGGCAATTCTACGAGAGAGATCTTTAGGTGAGGGTTTGGTTATTGCCTCGCAATTAGAAAGAGAAGCATTGGCTCAGGCCACAAGAGAAATAACAAAAGTAAAGCCGAGAATTACTCCTCCAACATTCACAGGATTAGTAACTCGAACAGAAACAAGAAGAGTATTAGAGCCAGTTGTTCAAAAGCCAGTAATGAATAATTTATTAGTTAGACAGCCAACAATAGACACAAGAAGAAGAGAAGCTGTTGGAGTTAAAGTCGCAATATCTCAAAAAGAACTTCAAAGAATTAAACAGGCTCAGCAAAAAGCACAAGCTCAGGCTCAAAAGCAATTACAGAAACAACAGAAAGCACAAAGACAAGCTCAGCAATTAGCACAGAAACAAGCATTAAAGCAAGAGATGATAAAGCCTAAACCTCCAGTTGCTAAACCGCCAGTTGTTTTCGATCCTTTTACTTCTTTAACAATTCCTACGAGAATACCTCCTAAGCCAAGAAAGAAAGTAGCAATAAGAAAACCATTAAGAAAGAAAAAGAAAGAATTGAGAACATTGCCAACAATCACAGGCCTTTTAGTTCGTGGACCAGGAGTGAGAAGAGGGCGAAGAGCTAAGGTTAAACTGACAGGTGCGGAAGTTTTCAGATTTATTTAAAATGAAACAGCAAAAGTATTTTAAAGAAGAAGTAATTAATTTATTTATGGCTACATTGCATATATTTGAAAAGCCAACTGGATTTAATTTATCTAGTTCTTATGAAAGAATTAATATAGAAAGCAACAATGAATATTCTGGAAATAATTATTCTTTTATTGTTCCATTAGAAAATGAAACTACTGGATTTACTAAATATCTTATAGGCCAATATTTAGAAATGAAAGAAACTGGAGAATATCCTAGCGAAGAAGGTTTAATTGAAAAGGATTTTAGATATCCTACAAGATTTATTTTTGAAATTTATGTTTCGCAAGATAAAATCTTTTGTATAGGTAACAACAAAGAAATAATAAAGGATATACTCAAAAGACATTCTCAAATAGAAGAATTTAATGTAGAGATAATAGATCTTGATAAAATTGAATTAGGTTTTAATAGAGGACTAATAGGAATATCTGGACAAAGGTATAAAACAGAACAAGGAACATTGGTAAAAATGGTAAGAAAAGCAGATCCTGTTTCATTTGAATGTGATGAATCTTCTTTTGAATGTGGGGATGATATAGATAGGGAATATTTAGAAGTATTAGTTAGTATAGAGGATGTTACAAGAAGATTTAAGATTTATTTAAATGGCAAAATAACTTATCAAGGAAGATTTGAATTAGGACAGAATAAATTTTTAGTTTTGAAAAGAGTTTATAATAAAGTTAATGAAATTATAGATTCAGCAGAAAATGAGTAGTTTTTTTGCTTATTTAAAACAAATTTGGGATTCTTATCCAATTGAATTTGTAGTCTTAATAATTTCTTTAATTTGGAGTACAATTTTGACTGTAAATAAATATTTACCTGTAAAAATACAATTAAATAAAAGGTTTTCATTTTTTAAAAAAATAAAACATACAATCTGCAACATAAATGTTTCAATCAATTGTGATAAACATTTTTCTTCAGTAGATATAAGAAAAAAGCTTTCAAGTTTATTAAGAGATGATTTTAAAATGATTAGTGATAATGAAGGAAAATTTGCTTTCAAATCTTTTAAAACAAATAATCTCTATATGCTTGAAGTTGGAGAATCAGAAAAAGAGAATAAAAGTCATATAATTTTGAAGAATGATAATGCTTTTCGAACTTCAAGGACAGGTAGAATAATTGGATTACAAGAGTCTTTGAATCAAATGCAAGAGATAATAAATTTATTTTCAAAAGAAAAAGAAGAGACAGAGAGAATATCTTCTCAAATAAAAATATTTCCGAGAAAAGAAGATGAATTAGTTAAAGATAAATTAGAAATCAAAATGGAAGGAAAGGATTATTTTATTGCTTGTACAAGCAATATGATTAAAATCATTACAAAAGGGATATCTTGTTCTAAAAAATCAACAGAAAAAGCAATTTACAAATGGATTGAATATTTTATCTAATAGCATAAAAAGGGGTTTTTCAAGAACTCTCCTAGGGTTTTGAGTGCAATAAACAATTTTAAAAAGTTAAATTTATTCTAAACATAAAGGATAAAACTATCCTTTTGTGTTGGTTTAAACCGACATATATTTTGACGGTTGTAGTATAATGGTTATTACGTGTGGTTGTGGTCCGCAAGAAGAGGGTTCAATCCCCTCCTTCCGTCCTGAGCATAGCGAAGGATGGAGTCCTTGAAGTGAAAAAATGGTGAAAATATTATTTATCTGCAAGTATAATGCTTTTAGAAGCAAGGTTGCTGAAAGCTATTTTAGAAAATTGAATAAGAATAAAAAAATAAAAGTTTCAAGTGCGGGTTTTATTGATGGGGGTGGAGCTGATAAAACACAGAAAGCTGTGGCTAAGAAATTATTGGGTGTTGAGATTAAAGGAAAAATAAAACATTTAAGTTTGAAATTAATTCGTGAGCAAGATTTAGTAGTGGTGGTTGCAAAAGATGTTCCGAAAATTATGTTTAATCATTCTGGAGGTTATGGCAAAACAAAGTTTGTTTATTGGGGAATTAAAGACGAGCAATTAAAGAATAGAAAAAATGTTGAAATAATTGTTAGGAAGATTATGAAGGGGGTTGAGAGGTTGATTAGAAAATTAAAATGAAAATTATTTTTACAAACCATGCGAAACAAAGAATGGTTGAAAGAGGAATAAGGTTAAATGAAATAAAAGAAACTATTAATTTTCCAGATTATACAATTACTAAAGAAAACAAAACTGAAGCTTATAGAAATAATTTAAAAATTGTTTATATATCTAAAGATAAATTTATAAGGATTGTAACTGTAATAAGAAAATGAGAATAACTTTTGATAGTGATGCAGATTCAGCGTATATTTATTTTAAAAAAATTTCAGCAGGAGAAGTTATGAAAACAATTTCTCTAAATGATTCTATAAATGTGGATTTAGATAATAAAGGTAAAACCTTGGGTATTGAAATAATTAATGCTAGTAAAAATCTTCCTAAAAATACTTTGAAAACTTGTGAAGTTATTAGTTAGAAAATCTTAAATACTAATTTTGGTGAAAAATATTATGACAATTAAAATAAGACAATGTCGGCATTGTTAGAAAAGATTTTAATAGTTGTAACTCTAATTCTGAGATAAAAGGGAAGATGAAAACTGATTTAGTTAAAGGATTTATTGATTATGTGGATAAAGATGCACAGAAACGTGCGATTGTGCAAGAGGTTATTAAACAGGTTTTTGAGAAATATAATTTTGAAATTGTTGAGACGCCGATAATTGAGTATGAAGAATTTGTTAAGGGGGAAAATCAAAATGATGACGCTATTTCAGATATTTTTAAATTGCAGGATAAAGGAAAAAGGAAACTTGCTTTACGTTATGAATTTACTTTTCAGTTGAAGAGAATTGCGAAGAATAAAAAATTACCTTTTAAGAGATTTCAGATTGGGCAAGTATTTCGTGATGAACCTGTAACTGGGAATCGGCTTAGACAATTTACTCAATGTGATGTTGACGTAATTGGTTCTTCTGTTAAAGAAGAGGCAGAGATTTTAGCAATTACAAAAGATATTTTTGATGCATTGAAAATTAAATCTGTGATTTATGTTAATAATCGGAAATTATTAAATGAAATTTTAGGGAATTTGGGTGTGAAGAAAAAAGATGATGTAATTAGAGAAATAGATAAATTAGATAAATTGCCTGAAAAAATTGTTAAGAAAAATTTGGAAAAGTATAATGCAGAAAAAATTATTTCTATTTTAAAAAAGGATGAGAAATTTTTTGAAAAGTTTAATGGTTATAAAGAAGTTAAGGAATTAAAGGAGTATTGCAAACTTTATGGTGTTGTTGTGAAATTTTCTCCATTTTTAGCGAGGGGTTTGAGTTATTATAATGGAAATGTTTTTGAGATTAAATCTGATATTAAAGAGACGATTTGTGGTGGGGGAAGTTATGAAATTGATGATGTGCAATCGACAGGGATTTCTTTTGGTTTGGATAGATTGCAATTGGTTACGAAGATGATTGTTGATATTGAAAAGTATTTAGTAGTGTCTTTAAATCAAGATAGGAAAGCAATTAGTGTTGCAAAACAGCTTCGGGCGAAGAGGAAGAATGCTTCAGTGTTTTACGGGAAACCTTCAAAGGCATTGGAATATGCAAATAGTTATGGAATTAAGAAAGTGATATTCGTGGGAGAGAGGGAGGTTAAGAA
>JBDLJZ010000017.1:0-16452 GCA_039714095.1 Nanobdellota archaeon
AAATGGAATAAAAAAAGAGCTTTGTGAAATTGCACAAATCATTGCAGTTGTAGATATGTTTGACGCATTGTCAAATAAAAGAGTTTACAAAGAAAAATTTCCTGATGAAAAAGTTAGAAAAATATTAGAAGAAGAATTTACAGGGAATAAAATTTATATAGAACAAGTTATTAATATTTGTCATGAAGAAAAAAGAGGCTTACAAATATAAGAGTTTTATTGATTTAAAGTATCGCCCTAAAAAAACAGATGTGATTTGTCAATTTAAAGTCACTCCTGCGAGAGGATTTACTTTTAAAGAAGTTGCGAGTATGGTTGCTGGCGAGAGTTCTGTTGGAACATGGACCGAAGTAAAAACTATGAATCCTAGTATTGCAAAAAAACTTACTCCAAAAGTTTTCTATCTTGATGCAGGAAATAAAAGATGTAGAATTGCGTACCCTATTGATTTATTTGAGTTAGGAAATTTACCAGAGATTATGTCTTCTATTGGAGGAAATATTTATGGTATGAAATCTGCTAAAGGTTTGCGTTGGGAAGATGTTCAGATTCCTAAAAAAATGTTGAAAAGTTTTAAGGGTCCTAGATATGGAATTAAAGGAATTAGAAAAATTTTAGGAGTGAAGAAGCGTCCACTAGTTGGTACAATTGTAAAACCAAAAGTTGGGCTTGAAGAAAAAGAACATGCAAAGGTTGCTTATGAATCTTGGTTGGGAGGATGTGATATTGTAAAAGACGACGAGAACTTAACGAGCCAGAATTTTAATAAATTTAAGAAAAGATTTTTATTGACAATTAAAGCACTGAGAAAAGCAGAGAAAGAAACTGGTGAGAAAAAAGTTTATCTTGTTAATTGTACGGCAGAGACAAAAGAGATGTTGAAAAGAATTAAGTTTGTTGAGAAACATGGGGGGAATTATATTATGTTGGATATTATTACTCTTGGTTGGGCTGCTTTGCAAACTGCTCGTGATTTTACTAAATTGCCTATTCACGCACATAGAGCAGGGCATGCCATGTTTGATAGAAATCCTGAGCACGGAATGAGTATGGAAGTTATTGCTCAATTCGCAAGAATGGTGGGTGTAGATACATTACATATTGGAACAGCCTATGGAAAAATGAGTGGAGGGAAAAAAGAAGTTTTACATATTGAAAAAGAAATGGAATCTGAATTTACTAAAAAAACAAAAGAACATTTAGCACAAAAATGGTATGGTGTAAAAACTGTTTTTGGTGTTGCATCTGGAGGAGTTTATCCAGGAATAGTGAATAAGATTATGAATTTTATGGGGAAGGATGTTGTAATTCAAGCAGGTGGAGGGGTTCATGGACATCCTCGTGGAACAATTTGCGGAGCAAAAGCAATGAGACAGGCAGTTGATGCAACTTTGAAGAAAAAAAGTTTGAAAGAATATTCTAAGACGCATGAAGAATTGGGGGAAGCTTTGGAGAAATGGCGGTAAAAAAATTAGCTTTAATTTTAACTACAATTATGTTTGGGTTAACAAGTTGTTCTGCTAAAAATTATAAACCTAAAGAAAAATTATTTATGGACAGGCAACAATTAGTAAGCAATGAGAAGAAAAATTGTAACGTTTGGTTTGAATTTTATAGCACACATTTTAAAAAAGACAGATATTCTATGATTTCTGACGTGTTAAGAGCTTCTTATTATGCAATTTATGATTCAAAATATAAGGTGTTATATCTTAAAAATAGAATTATTAAAAATGTTGGAATAAATGAGATAATTAGTTATAATCCTGAATGTAAAAAATAAATATTCAAAAAAACTAAAATTTAAGTTAAATTTAAAATAGACTTTTTTCTAAAAAGATATATGGTAAAAAAATATTCAATAGTTAGTATATTAACATTAGATAGATTAAATTTAACAAAAAAAGCTGTTAATTCTATTTTAGAAAAAAGTGTAGAAGATGTTAAAATAATCTTCTTTGATAATGGATCAAAAGATGGAACAATCCCTTATTTGAATAAATTAAAAGATGCTTATCCTTCAAAAATAGATTTTTTAAAAAGTGAAACAAATCTAGGAGTTGCAGCAGGAAGAAATAAAATTTTAAGACACGTCATTTCTAATTATGGAGATAATTGGAGATGGACATTAAATTTAGATAATGATTGTATTGTTCATGAAGGATATGATGTTGCATTAACTGATTGTTTTCAAGAAACCAGAGCATTGGCAGTATGTCCAAAATTAATTCAACCAGATGGAAGAATTTTTCATAATGCCTATAATGGATTTTTAATTAATCTAAATTACATGCAATTAAAATTAGAATATGCGGATAATGTTGATTTGCGGTGTGATGATCCAAAAGTTTCTAAAAGAATTGAGTCAGATGTAATTCTAGGAACAAGTGCAAAAACTCCAGAATTTCTACATAAAGTGGGGTTTTATGATGAAGGGCATAAAATTGGATGGGAAGATTTTAGTATCGCGCTAAAAGCTTTTGGATTGAAAAAAGAATATTTTTTAAAATGGAAACAAAAAAATAAGCACAGGGGAGAAAATTGGGTTCCTCTAAGACAATTAATGAATAATGAAAAAAATCTTGCAAAATTAGTTATCTATGAACCAAGTTGCAAAATAACTCATGACCATCCTGTTACTAACGAACATGCAGACTATGAAAAGATAAGATGGAGAACTGAAACAATTCATGAGAGCACTAATCATTTTGAAGATGTTTGGGGGATAAGGCCCATAATGTAAAATGGAAAATAAATTTAAAGATAATTTAAAGATATTAATGTATGGAGACATTTCTAAATTAGAAATTACAATGAATCATCATTTTTTAGATCAATTAGCTCTTACCTCAGACGAAAAAACTCAAGAACCCAGAACAATTAATGAATTAAATGATTATATTAGCAAAGGGAAATTTACTCATCTTTTAATTCCTGATGAGAATTTTCATACATTAGAAGGAAGTTTAGAAAAATGCATTGTCCCTGTTATTGAATTATTAAATGACCATTGGATTCCTTGGGCAATAAATAAAAAAAAACATTATATAAAAGAAAATGGAGTTAAAGAAGCAATTGTTTTTTCCCCAAGATTTCAAGAACCTTACAGAGAATTGGTGAATTTACATACTACCTTGACAGGTTATAATAATTCTGTTTTTAAAAATGATAATTTAGATAGGGAGATAGACGTTTTAATTCACGGTTCTTTAGGAGAAGATACCTATAAGTGGGTTTACCCAGTAAGAAATTGGCTAGCAGATGTTTTACCTGAAATTGGAGTAAAAGAAGGAATAAAAATAGAACATTGGAAACATCCAGGGTATTGGCCAAAAAAAGATTCCCCTAAAAGCTCTATTGTTAAATATTCTAAAATATTAAATAAATCTAAAATAGCTATTGGAGGTACCAGTTATTGGAAATTACTCTTAAAGAAATTTTATGAAGCTTCTGCTTGCGGAGCAATCTTGTTAAGTGATTTGCCTATGGAAGAAAGAAGTTTTTTCAAAGGGAAAATTATTGAAATTGATTCTATAAAAATGCATTCTAAAAAATATGTAGAAGAAGTAAAAAGTAAAATTTTGTGGGTTCTAGAAAATTATGAAAATGTAAAAAAAGAACTTCAACCATTTAGAAATCAACAAGATATTTTTAATAGAAGTTATCAAGGAAGAGCTTTAGAAATAAGAGCTATTATAGCAGAAACAATTGTCAATAAAACATAATAACTATAAATTTAAATAAACATTTTCTAAAAAATATATATGGTAAAAATAAAATTCCGTGAAATAATTGCTAAATCAGGAAATACAATTTTAGGGGGAAAAGATTCTAAAAGCAATGAAAAATTAATTGGGCAAATTGAAAAAGACGAGGAAGTTTTTCATACAGAAGAAAAAGGTAGTGGGTTTGTAAATATTAAAGGAAAACCTTGTAAAGGGGATATAAAAGAGGCTGCAATATTTTGTGCAATTTATAGCCAGGATTGGAAAAAAAACAAAGACGATGTAATTGTGCATAGGTTTAAAGGGAAAAATATTTACAAAGAAAAAGGAATGAATCAAGGAACTTTTGGTGTTAAGAATTTTAAGAGAATTAAAATTAAGAAAAAATGGATTGAAGAATTTGAGATATAATGGCAACTGCAAACATCCAATTAGGTAAACAAGGAATTACAGATAATTTTATCTCTAGTTTGAAGAATTATTTCAAAACTAGGCAAAATGTTAGAATTTCTGTTTTAAAAAGTGCACGAGAGGAAGGCAAGGAAGGAAAAAAACAAGTTAAAGAATATTCTGAAAAGATTTTAAAAAAACTTGGCAAGAATTATACTTCTAAAATAATTGGTTTTGTTATTATTTTGAAAAAGTGGAGGCGAGAAGTTAGAAAATGAAAAATAAAAAACTAAATTCTAAAGTCGTTATATTTTCTCTAATCGCTTTAGGATTTATGGTGTTGACCTTTTTGGTTGATTGGATATTTATTATTGGTGCGGTAGTATTAGTCTATCTTTCTCAAAAGGAATTAATGAAAAATAAAAAATGACAGTTAAAAATATAGAAGCTGATGAATTAAGAGATTTGATTAAAAATAATCGTGATGAGATTGAAATAGTTGATGTAAGAGAGCCTCAAGAAGCAGATATTATTAGAATAAAAAATTCTAAATTAATTCCAATGAATGAACTTCAATCGCGAATTAATGAAATAGATTGGAAAAAAGAAGTTATTTTTTTGTGCAGGTCTGGTGCAAGAAGTAAAATGATTGCAGATATTCTTTCTAAATCTGGTAAAGAAGTAACAAATCTAAAATATGGCATTCATGAATGCTATGCTGATGGCAAGGGAGAAAATTTGGAGATAGATAAAAAAAATATTGATAGGTATTTTGGGTAATGGAAATTGCAGCATTTTATAAAAGAGTTATTACAAAAGATAAAAAATTAAAGATTCAATTTGAAAAAGTCAAGAATAAAAGGCCTGCTTGGATAAAAGTTGATGGTTTACCAAAAGGCACCAATTTTATTAAGATTAACTTAGGAAAAGAAGGTAAGCTGGGAGCAAGACGTCAATATTACAAAACCTACTTACCCGAAGGATTATTTCTTCCAATTGATTACACTAAAGAAGAGATGCAAAGATTTTATGATAAATTTTCTGAAATATATGATGCTGACTTAAAAAAACCAGACAGAGGAGATTATCAAAATATTTTTGCTGCAGAGTTTTTAATAAATAAAGTGCAAAAGTATACGAAAAAAGGCGAGATGCTTGATTTGGGTGCGGGAACAGGATTAATTACTGAAATGTTTATTAACGTTGGATTTTCTCCTGCAACTTTAGTTGATTATAGTGAGGGTATGTTAAAAAAAGCCAAAAAAAGAAAGGGGCTAAAAAAATGTAAATTTATTAAGAAAGATTTGAGAAAATTAAATTTAAATAAAAAATTTGATTTCATCTTGAGCTTTTTCTCTTTTGGAAGTTCTAGTTATTTTGATGAAAAAGAACTTGAAAAAATTCTCAATATTGCTAACAAACATTTAAAGAAAAATGGGACCTTTGCAGTATTAGGCCATATACCAATAAAACAATTTGAAAAAGTTTTTAAAAAATTAGACTCTGGAATTTATGACCTAAATATTAAAAGAAAATTCTACACAGACTATTTTATTGGAAAGAAAAAATAATTTAAAAAAAATAAAAAAAATTAAATAAAACTAGAGAACTTAATATCGTCTTTGACGGTTATTGTCTCTGTTAAAATTTCCTTGGGGTCTTCTAGGTCTATCTGGATCCATTGGCTTTGCTTCATTAACCTTAATCTTTCGTCCGTCAACTTCTTTCTCATTCAATTCAGCAATAGCTTTTTTAGCTGCTTCATCGTCTGCGATTGTCACGAAACCAAAACCTTTTGAACGTCCTGAAAATTTATCTGAGATAACATTAGCTTCTTCAACTTCGTATCCTTCAAAAATCTTCTTCAATCCTTCGTGATCAACACTAAAAGGTAAATTCCCTACATATAACTTCATTTTTTCCTCCTGCAGTATTTAATAATATAAGAATAATCTTACTATCAAACTATAATTTTTACTTAAATGAGTTTATAAAATTATGGATAGAAAACTTTATAAATAAGTATATACGATTGTATATATGAAATCTAAAAAAGACTCTACACCCTCATTGGCATACCCTGATAAATCTTCTAAGAAGATTTCTACTAAGGGTAAACGAATTGAAATTAGTTCAAAAGAATTAAAAATAAATTTAGAGAAACTTCAACAAGATGTTAAGAAAGCATATGAAAGTATGAAGAAGGTTTTGCCATCGGCGATTAAAGACGTGGAAGTCAAAAAATTTGGGAACGCAAGCCACATAGTTTTGCCAAAAGAACATACTGGAAAGAAAGCTACTGTTTTAATAAAAAAGTAATAATTTTGTTTCTTTTTTATAATCTCTTGTTAAATCTATCCTTATGTACAAAAGTTCTTAAAACGAAGGACTTATAAATCTAAATTCTTCCAAAATAATAGGTTAAACAGCTCAGCTGTTCTAATTCCGAAAGGAATACCAACAATAAAATGACAAGTGTATTTGAATTAAATGCTCAGGAATACAATCTAAAATTAGCTGAAGCCTTGAAAAAAGTTTCAGAGTTTGAGCAACCAGAATGGATTGGATTTGTGAAATCTGGTCCTTCTAAGGAAAGGCCAATTAATGAAGAAGATTTTTGGTATAAAAGAGCTGCAAGTATTCTTAGACAAATTTACAAAAAAAATATTGTTGGGGTGAATAGACTTAGAACAAAATACGGAAGTAAAAAGAATCGTGGATTTAGGCCAGAAGAATTTAGAAAATCTGGAGGAAAAATAATTAGAACAATTTTACAACAATCAGATGCTGCGGGTTTTACTGAAATAGCTAAGGCGATTAAAGGAGTTCGTGGTAAAAAACCTGGAAGACAATTAACTGCAAAAGGTAAAGAATTTTTGGAGGCAATACAATGAGTGAAAAATTAGAAACAACTGCTAATGAGGGATATACCTTACCAAATCAAAAAGTGCTAGGAGAGTACGATGGAATTGTTGAATCAGGGGAAGGCATTATTGCAAAACATACTATAAAAGCCGGAAGTAATTGGAAAGCTAATTCAATATTAAGAGGAGTTTATAATCAACCCAAATATCAAGATTGTACTCTTAGTGCTTTAGAAAGGAGGAAATATGGGAATTAAATACAAAGGCAAGAAAGAGAAACTCGCAAAAAAAGGACGTCAGACTAAGTGGGCTCCTGTTTGGGCAGTTTTGAGAAAATATGGAATGGGAAAGAGAGTACATCCTTCTACTATGACAAAAAACAGACGTTCGTGGAGACGAACTAAATTACATATTAAACCAGGTAAACGGAGGAAGTCGCACTTTGGATAAAATGGCGGAGAAAAAAGAAACTAAAAAAGAAAAAATTGAAAGAGAATATATTATTCCTCTTAGAGAAAAATGTCGTCCTGTTCCTCGTTATAAAAAAACAAACAAGGCTGTTAAATCTGTTAAAGAATTTTTAGCTCGGCATATGAAAATTAGAGACAGAGATTTGAATAAGATTAAGTTGGATATTCATTTGAATGAATTTTTATGGGCAAGAGGAATTAAAAATCCACCTCATAAAGTTAAAGTTAAAGCTGTGAAAGAAGGAGATATTGTGAATGTTGAATTAGTTGATTATACAGATAAATTAAAGTTTAAGAAATTAAGATTAGAAAAGCGAGAAGAAAAAGCACAGACTGGGAAGAAACCTATTATTAAGAAAGAAGAAGAAATGCCCAAAGAAGCTGAAAGTTCTGAAGAGGGCAAGAAAAAAGAAGATGAAGTTACTAAAGAACCTGAAAAAGAAGGGGAAGAGAAAACTGAAGAAGAAAAGAAAGTTGAAGAGGAAAAGAAATCTGCAGTTGTTGAAGAAGGAGAAGAAATAAAAAAAGAAGAATCAAAATATTTGAAAAAAACAACAAAAATAAAATCTCCTGAACAAAAAAAAGATGAGATAAAGGAGCCTAGGGCTAAGTAATTAATCAAAAAGTATGTCATCTCTATCTCTTAAAATAATATTATAATAATCTGTTTGTGTAAAACAAATCCTGTATAAATCTCACCACACTCAAAACAAATACAAGATAATTTATTTCCTTTGGAAAAATGTTCATTACATTCGGGAATAAAAATATAAGTTTTCAGAACTAATAAATATTTAGTGTTTAAATAATTATGAATAAAAATTGTTAATAAATCTATAAAAATATTTATTTTTTTAAAAAAAATGGAACAAGAAAATTTTTAAATTTTTGTTATGTGAATTTAAAATATTAATATCTTACCTACGGGATACGAAAAAAATGGAGAAGGAAATTCAATAAATCCTCTTCAATTATAAAAACTTTTGGGTAAAAATTTAGAAAAAGATTTATAAAGGTAAAAATTATTAATAGATAAAAGAGTGAAAATGAAAAAAATAATTTTAAGTGGTGTGATTTGTATTTCTTTACTAATGTTTATTTTTGCAGCACACACTATTACTACTTCTACTGCTATAATTCCTGAAGATATTAGTTCAATAATAAATATAAGTGTGAGTAATACTGATGCGTTGGTAGGTGCTAATATCAGCCAAGTTAATATTACTCTTCCTTCAGGCGTTTTATTTACATCTGGTACAAATAGTACAAATGCTGGAACCCACACCTTTGTTAATACAAGTTCTGTTTTAAGTTGGAGTAATGATGCAATTGTTATGAATTTGACTTCAAAAGATTTTTTATTTAATGTTACAATTGCTACAGCAGGAACATATAGTATAACTGTTACAACAGTAAATGTTTCTGGAATTTCTTCTTCAAATGTTAATATTATTTCAAATGATACAAATTACCCATTAGTTTCAATTACAGCACCTGTAACTGGAGGAAATTATTCTGGTTCTTTTTCATTGACTGCCACTATTACTGATGACACTCCTAGTTTAGTTTATTTTAATGTTACAAATTCTTCTGGTGGGCAAAATGGAACTTTTACTGCTTCAAATACTTCTGCAACTTCGTGGAATGCAACAATTAATACTTCTACTTATGTTGATGGATTGTATAATATTACTGTTTATGCAAATGATTCAAACAATCAATTAAATAGTAGTATTTTAGTTTATAATATTAGAGTTGATAATACCAATCCAACAAGTACATATTTTTATTGTACTCCTACTTCTGTATATATAGGTGCAACTGTAACTTGTACTTGTACTGATGCTGCAGACGGAGGATCAGGTCTTGCTTCGGCAGCTGTTTTTACTGAAAATCCCTCAACAACTACTGCAGGGACATTTACTGAAACATGTACTATTACAGATAGAGCAGGAAATTCAATTGCACCAACAACAACCTATACTGTTTCAACAAGACCAAGCGGAGGTTCAGCAAGTGGCACTACTACACAACAACAATGGACTATGACTTACACTTCTACAGAAAATCAATTTTTAGAAGGGTATACAAGATCTATGAAAGCAAAAGAGAGAATAAAATTAAAAGTTGGTAATGAAGATCACTTTGTGGGAATTAAAAGTGTTACAACTACTTCAGCAACAATTGAAATTGCAAGTGACCCAATTGAAATAACATTAGATATTGGAGAAGATGCAAAAGCAGATGTGAATGATGATGGAATTTATGATATCTATGTGGTATTAAATAATATTGTAGATAATAAAGCAGATATTACAATTACAAAAATTATGGAAAAAGTTCTGGAAGGAGAAGAACCAATTACTACAACTGGAGAAATTGTAACTTCTGAAGAAACTCCAACAGAAAAACAAAGTTATGTTTGGGTTTGGATTGTTGTAATTGGAATTGTTCTAGTTATTATTGGTGCAAGATATAAAATTAAGAAAAAATAATTATCCATCTAATTTAAGAGGGTTGTAATTTGCAAGAATTTGTTTATCGCGTATATCTGTTAATTTTTTATTTAATATTTCGGAAGTTTGGCAAGATTCTTGTATTTTAATTAACATATCATTTATTCCAAATACAATTTTTTCTAATGCTTTTCCGGTTTGATTCCAACTTTCAGAAGTATTTTTGTAAGTCTTATTTATTTCTTCTGCATAAGATTGTAAATCTTTACCAAAATATTCTATGAAAAAACTATCAAACGTCTCTCTCTCAGAAGAAGACATTTTAGAATACAATTTTGTTACTATTTCATTTATTTTTTCCATTATAAAATCTCAAGAAATATCCTACTTAAAAATATTTCTATTTTACAGTTACAGATTTTGCTAAAGAACGAGGATAATCTACATTGTGTCCTCTAAAAATTCCAAGATAATATGATAGAAGTTGTATTGGAATTAAATTTGCTATAGGTGTTGTGACTTCATCTGTGTTTGGAGTTTTTATCCAATAATCAAATGCTTCATTATTTTCTGAAGCTATTCCTATTACATATGCTCCGCGTGATTTTACTTCTACTGCATTACTTATTATTTCTTCTTTGTTTTCATTTCCAACAAGTGCTATTACAGGGGTTTCTTCTTCCACTAGTGCAATTGGTCCGTGTTTTAATTCTCCTCCTGCAAATCCTTGTGCATGAATATAACTTACTTCCATTATTTTTATTGCTGACTCAAATGCCACAGGGTAATTTAATCCTCTTCCAATTATAAGGATATTTTCTTTTTTATGAATAAGTTGTGCTAATTTTTTTATGTGTTCACTGTAACGAGGATTTAACATATCAGTTACTTTTCCTGCTAAATCTACTAAAACCCTATCTCCCTCTCTTAATCTTCCTGCACAAGCATAGGCTAATAAAGTTGTGATTGCCATTTGAGAAGTTGTTGCTTTTGTAGAGGCAACTGCTTTTTCTGGTCCGGCGTTGATTAAAAAAGAGTAATCAGAAATTTTTGCTATTGAAGAATTTGCTACATTAATAACTGAGATAATCTTTGAGCCTTTTTGCTTTGCAATTTTTAATGCGTCTAAAACATCTGCTGTTTCTCCACTTTGTGAAATTGCTATAACTAAAGTTTCTGGCAATAAGAAATGTTTATAATTTTCAAATTCTGATGCAGGAATAAAATTTACATGTTTATTTGCCACGTGTGAAAAAACATATTCTGCAAAATGGCAAACTCTTGCTGCAGTTCCACAACCAATAAAAAAAATCCCTCTTGCTTCATTTATTTCTTTTGCTACGTGCATTATTTCTAAATCATCTTGATTTATTGCACTAACAAGAGTTTCTTTTTGGTCCATTATTTCTTTTAACATAAAATGTGAATAATCTCCTTTTTGAGATTCTTCAACCTTTCCTACAATTGATATTAATCTTTTTTCTATTTTTTCTCCATTTTTAGCATTGTAAAACTCTGGATTTTCTTTAATTGATACTAATTCTTCATCATCCAAATACATTACTTCTTTTGTTTTGTCTAAAAACGCTTGAATATCTGATGCTAAAAATACTTCATTTGAATCTTTTTTTATTCCAACTATTAGTGGAGAGCCATGTCTATATGCAATTATTTCTTTTGTTAATGCGTGTAAAACAACAAATGCGTTTCTTCCTTTAATAACTGAGCCTATTTTCATTACACTATTTTTTAAAGACATGCCAAATTTTATATCTTCTTCAATTAAATGTGCTAAAAGTTCTGTGTCGGTTTCACTTAAAAATCTATGTCCTTTTTCAACTAACGAACTTTTTATCTCTTGGAAATTTTCTATTATTCCATTATGAACTACTGCTATTGTATTTGTGCAATCTCTGTGAGGGTGAGTGTTTGTTTCTGTAACTTTTCCGTGCGTTGCCCATCTTGTATGTCCAATTCCGATTATTCCTGGCAAATCTCTGCATTTTGTACAACTAACTTTTCCTATTTGTCTTTCAACACAAAGTTTAGAATCATTTATTGTTGCAAAACCAAAACTATCATACCCCCTATATTCTAATTTTTTTAATGCATCAACAAGAACAGGAAATGCATTTTTTTGATTATTCCAGTAGCCTACAATTCCACACATTGAGAATAAACTAATTAAAAATTTATAAAGATTTATGAGATTGAATTATATGGATATTGAAAAAAAACACCCAAGGATGTACAACCACAAGGGTTGCGAGAACCTGCAAGCAGGCCTCGAAACATTTTTTTCAAAAATGTTTACTAAAGGCAAACAAAATAAAACAACTGAAGAACTTTTAGAGTTTGGAATAATTAATATTGATAAATCCTCTGGACCGACTTCTTTTGGTGTTTCGGATTTTGTTAAGAAAAGTTTAGGTTTGAAAAAAACTGCGCATTTTGGAACTCTTGACCCAAAAGTCACAGGAGTATTACCTGTGGCATTAAGCCGTGCGTGTAAATTAACAGGATATTTTTTAGGTGAAGATAAAGAGTATGTAGGGATTATGCAAATGCATGAAGAAGTATCTTTAAAAGAAATTGAAAAAATAATTAAGAAAAAATTCAAAGGAATAATTAAGCAAACACCCCCTGTTAAATCCCGTGTTAAAAGACAAGAGAGAGAAAGGGAAATTAAAATTTTTGAATTGTTAGAACAAGATGGAAAAGATATTTTATTTAGAGTTACTTGTCAAGGGGGAACTTATATTAGAAAAATTTGTGATGATTTGGGGAAAGAGTTGGGGATTGGGGCACACATGCTTGAACTTAGAAGAATTCGTGCTGGAATTTTTAAAGAAGAGGATAAAAATTATCCAATTGTAAATTTATATGATTTTGAAAAGGCTGCTGAAGAATATAAAAAAGGTGATGATAAATTATTAAGAGAAATTATTATTCCTGCAGAAATTGTGAGTGAAGTGTATAAGGTTGTAAAAGTTAAGAAAGAAGTTGTGAAAAATTTATGGCAAGGTAAGCCTTTTTTTGTCAAAGATGTTTTGAGTAAGCCAGGTGTTAGAAAAGATGAAATTGTTTGTGTTTTTGCAGAAGATAAATTTGTTGGAATGTATAAAATTCAACAACACCCAAGGGCGTACCCCGAAATTTTTCGGAAAGAAAAATTTACCAGGGGCAAAGAAATTTTTGCAAAACCAGAGTTTGTTTTTCAACCTATTGGAGAATAAAATGGAAAAAGAAAAAATAATTAAAAATTGTAGAAAACTTTTACAGGCATATAAATCTGGAGAAATTGGGCAGATAAAAATGCCAGAAGATTCACATCCAGAGTTTGATGATGTTGAAACAAAATTAGTTTATTTTACTTTACCTATGAGTTTAAACTATCAAAGAGATAGTTACAAATTGTGGGAGGCGTGTCTTCAATCTTATAAAGATGATGAAGTGAAGCAAATATTTAATATTGAAAATTCTTCAAATTTAGATGAAGAAAAATTGAGGGAATTTTTAATTAAATATAAAATTGCTCTGCAACCTAATAAACATATAGACACTTGGAAAAGAATTTCTCAGACAGTTTATTCTAACTGGGGCTCTATTTCTAATTTAATTCAAGAATCTAATTATGATTTTTTAAAATTAAAAGAATTAGTTCAAGTAAAACATAAAAAAGAGTTTCCATATTTATCTGGACCAAAAATTTTTAATTATTGGAGTTTTATTATTCAAGAATATGGGGGAATTAAATTAAAAAATTCCGAATACATTGATATTGCTCCTGATACTCACATAACAAAGGGCTCTGTTCTTTTAGGAATTATAGATGAAAAAGAAAATCTAACAAAAGAAGAAATTTCTAAGCGTTGGAGAGAATTACTAAAAGATTCTGGAATAAATCCTATAGAAATGCATCCCCCTCTCTGGTTTTGGAGTAGAAATAATTTTATGTTTAAATTAGAAGAATAACTTAATAAAATAACTTATTGAAATTATTGTCATAGTGATTATAGCAATTATATATTTGTAAAAATAGTAATACCAATTTTCTTTTTTTGAAATTAAATTGTAAATAAAAATTGCGCTTGTGATTAATAGGAATACTCCCATTATTTGATGTATTATAACTGGCATGCCGTTTCCTCCATAAAGATTAAATGCAATTACCCAATCTGGAGAATTTTCAACTAAGTTTTCTAAAGGAGATGTTAAATGGAAAAATCCATCAACAATTATTACAGGCAATAAAATATAATTTGAAATAGGGAATTTTTTTGATAGAAAAATAAACCCTCCTACTAAAAAAATTGTTGAAGATAAAATTATTATTGGATTGGTAATTCCTAAAAGTTCGTAGAGAAGGAAGAATAAACCTATGAAAACTGAAAAGAGAATTATAAGATAATTTAGATACTTTGAAAGATGTTTCTCTTTTTTCATATTTAATTTAGTGAGAATAAATATATAAATGTTATTTGATTTGCAAAATTATGAGACAATTTGTTTATTTTTTCATAAATTCAACATTATCAAAATTTTCAAATTCTTTATCCCCTGTTACAAAAAAATAATTATTTTTTAAAGAGAAAATATATCCAACTGAATCAAAAAATGAAATATTTGTTTTTCTGTGTTTATATTTAAACTTAATTGCTTCAATAAGAATTAATTTCTCTATGCTTACTGAATATGATTCTAATTTTTTATACCAATAATCTGCGGTTTCCTCATTATATTCTCTCAGGATAACTGCATAAAACTCTACAAGAATTAAATCAGTTATTACAAAATCTAAATCTAAATATTTCATAAATTTTTGATTTCCATTGGATATTTCAATTAAAGCATAGGTGTCTAGACATTTTATTTTAACCATTTGCTTTTCAAATCTTTTCTTGTTTCTTTTATTAATTTTTCACTTGATTTATTGAACTTTAAAGAGCCAAATAATTCTCTTAATAAATTTCCATTTTTATTAATTGAAACAATTATATTTTCTTCGGGTTTTATATTTAATGATGTGACTATATAACTTGGGATTATAACCCCCAACGAATTTCCCCATTTTTTTGTTTTTAATTCTAATGCCATGTATAACTTTTAAGTATAACTGATTTATAAAACTTTCTGTAAAAAATTTTATATAATCTTATTGTATTTATTTGTTATGAGACATTTTGTTTATTTTTCAAAAGATGGTGTGACTTCTGGAAAAGCTCTTAGTCAAGGAAATTTAATGAAAGCTGGGAGGATGGATATTGCTATTCACTCATTTATTCAGGGTGTTTTTTTATCTCGTGGATTTCGTGAAGATGTGAAATTTCATTTTGTTCTTTATGGTATGCCTGATCCTCCAAAGCATATTGAAATTCAGGTTACTCCGGATTTAGAAATTTCAAAAAAAGATATTGGAAATTTATTGAAAAAAATTTTGTATAAATATAAAGTGGGAGAAAGGCATGAAGTTTTTCCTAAATGTTTTGTGGAAAAAAAAAGTTTTTTGAAAGTTATTGAAGAATTAAAAGAAAAGGGGGGCGAAATTTTTATATTGGATAAACGCGGAGAGGATTTAAGGAAGGTTAAGATTAAAGATAATTGTGTTTTTATTTTAGGAGACCATGAAGGTTTGCCTAAAAAAGAATTGAAAAGATTAAAACAAACTGCGACTAAAGTATCTGTTGGAGATAAAATATATTTTGCATCGCAAACTGTTGCTGTTGTAAATAATGAACTTGATTATAGAGGAATATAGAGTACTTCTGTTTTTTTGAATTTTTTATAAGTATTCAAAAACATTTAAATAGTACTTATAATAAGTATCAGTACTAAAAAAATGACAACAATAAAAATAAATAAAGATAATTTTGAAAAAGAAATTGTTAATTCAAAAATTCCAGTAATTCTGGATTTTTGGGCTTCGTGGTGTGGCCCTTGCCAGATGATGGGGCCTGTTTTTGAAGAGCTTAGTAAAGATTTTGAAGGTAAATTAAAATTTGCTAAAGTTAATACTGAGGAAAATTCTCAATTAGCAAATCATTTTGGTATTAGAGGAATCCCGTGTCTTGTGATAACAAAAAACGGAAAAGAAATTGACAGAATAACAGGTTTTGTGCCTTCAGAAATATTGAAACAAAATATTAATAAAATTCTCTCAACTATTTAATCTATGATAGATTTTGCATGTAAACAATTTGATTTGGATGATATTATCAAATGTGGATTGGGTTTAACAAAAAAAGAAGTTGAAATAATGAAATATTTCTTAAAAAATAAAAACAAAGAATGTACAACTTTCTCAATTTCAAAAAAATTAGATTTAAATTTAACTACAATTCAAAAGGCAGTTAAAAAATTATCAGAGAAAAATATTATTATAAGACATCAAAAAAATCTTTCTAATGGAGGATATGTTTATACCTATGAAATTAATTCAAAACAAAAAATAAGAAAAATTCTAAAAAATATAATAAAAAATTGGGCAGATAAAGTAGAAGAGGAAATTGACAAATTGTAATTAAAATTGTATGAGATAGTTAATAAA